>NZ_JBQQCG010000005.1:0-261156 GCF_052245575.1 Streptomyces sp. 2A115
CAAGGAGAGTTACGCGGTGGCCCGCCTCCTGTTCAGGGAGCGGTAGTCACCCGTGGAAGTGCGCCCCGGGCAGATGCCCGCGCACTCCCGGCCGCTGATCCCGTACACCACGACGAGGGACACCATCACCCACCGGCCCCGCCGCAGGCGGGGCCGCTCTCGTGGACCCGCCACCCGGGAAGCTGCGATGCCTCCGCAAAAACCTGTTGGCGGACCACGGCGACCACTGCTAGCTTTCCGGAGGCCGTGCGAGAGAACGAGGAGGTGGTACCCGTGAACGCAGTATCGACATGGGTGCTCCCCTCTGGGGTCACGGTCGGGCGATAGGTCGTCCGGGAGCGCCGCTCTGAGCACTCCCGAAAGGCACGACCATGCGATTCACTTCCGAACAGCGCCTCGACGACGGCGTCCGCGAGCGCGAATTCACCCTCGGTGAGATCCCCGGCACCCTGTGGACGCCTGAATCCGCCGCACCGGCTCCGCTGATTCTGATGGCCCACAACAACGGCCTGCCCAAGGGACAATCCCGGCTGGTGGCCCGGGCCCGGCAAACCGCGGCGTACGGCTACGCGGTGGCCTCCATCGACGCCGCCGGGTGTGGAGACCGGCCCCGTTCCGCCGCCGACGAGCAGGCCCGTGCCGACCTCCGCCGGGCGATGCAGGCCGGCGAGCCGGTCGATGAGATCTTCGAGTCCTTCATCGGCCCGCTGGTCGAAAAGGCGGTCCCGGACTGGCGGACCACCCTGGACGCCCTCCTTGCGCTGCCCGAGATCGGCGGCCCGGTCGGGTACTCGGGGTGGACCGCCCTCGGCATTCGACTGGCGGTGGCCGAGCCGCGCATCGCGGCCGCCGGTTTCTTCGCCGGGGGTTACGTGCCCCTCGCCCAGCGCGAAGAGGCCCGGCAGGTCACCATTCCGCTGCTGCTCCTGCTGCAGTGGGACGACGAAGGGAACCCCCGGCAGCGGGCCCTGGACCTGTTCGACGCGTTCGGCAGCAAGGAGAAGACGCTGCACGCCAATCCGGGCGGACACACCGGCACCCCGTGGTTCGAGTTGGAGGACACGAACCGGTTCTTCGGCCGGCACCTGAAGTGAGGCCGGACTGCCGGGCCGACAGCAGACGGTAGGCGGTGCCGGCCAGGCTGCCGCCTCATCGAGGACGGGTCCCGCCCCTTCTCGGTGGCGGTGGCGGGCAGACGCACGACCGCCCCGATCGCGGGTACCGGCCATCGGCGGTAACGGCCGGTACACACGGTGCCTTCCTACGGCACCCGCACCCGGACCACCCGGGCGGCTGCGAGTGGGAAGGCACCTGGCGCATGGTCTGTGCACCGCCCACCGAGCCAAGCGCCGTCCCTATCACGGCGCTGCGCCACGTTCGCGTCCGACGGGCGCACGCCGGCCACCGGCAGCGCCGACGGATACGTGCGGCTGTGGGGACACCGATACCCGGCAAAGCAGGGCTTCCGGGCCATGACGCGAGGCGGTGCGGCGGGCCGGCCACTCCGTCGGCGCGAGCATCATAGGAGCGAGTTCACTGGCTTCTCCCCGGACAGCCGCACCCGGTCACCCCTGTTGAGGCAACACCGCAGCGGTGCGGCTGTGGGACGTGGCCGCCCATCGGACCGATGGTGTGCTGTCCGGGCAGCCAGGAGGCAGCTCGAAGGGCGGGGGTCGGCGCCACGTGGGGCCGGGCCGGTCGTCTCCCACCGCCTTCCCCGGTCTCGTGTGCGATCGAGGCTTCCTTCCGACGGCGATGGCCGACGGCGACCGGCGGTCACCGACGGCCGGGCCGCTTCGGGCACGCGAAGCGTCAGAACTCCTCGTGCACTTCGGGGTCTCCACCGAGCCGCCGATGAGGGCGGTCGGAGACGGCAGCCAGCTCATCCGGCGTGAGCTCGAAGCCGAAGATGTCGAAATTCTCCTGCTGCCGCCGAGAGCTGGCGGACTTGGGGATGGGTAGCGCGCCGAGTTGGGTGTGCCAGCGCAGCACCACCTGCCCCGGTGTGACGCCATGGGCCTCGGCGATGGCGGCGATGCCTGGATCGTCGAGGAGCCGGCTCCCGCGCCCGAGAGGGCTCCAGCTCTCAGTGACGATTCCCTTCTCGGCGTGGAAGGCCCGCAACTCGGCCTGCGGGAGGAGGGGATGGAGCTCGATCTGGTTGACCGAGGGCAGCACGCCGGTCTCCTTCTCCAGGCGCCCGATGTGCTCGGGCGTGAAGTTGGAGACGCCGATCGAGCGGACGAGCCCTTCCTCCCGGAGCTTGACCATCGCCTTCCACGAGTCGACGTACTTGCCGACGCGCGGCAGGGGCCAGTGGATGAGATAGAGGTCCACATACTCCAGGCCCAGCCGCTGCCGGGACTCCTCGAAGGAGGCGAGGGTCTCCTCGTAGCCGTGATGGCGGCCGGGCAGCTTCGTGGTGACGACGACCTCTTCGCGGGGCACGCCGCTGCGGGCGATACCACGTCCGGTGCCGGTCTCGTTGCGGTAGTTGGTCGCAGTGTCGACGAGGCGGTAGCCGAGCTCCAGGGCGCCGCTCACGGCCTTCTCCGCCTCGGCGTCGCCCATCGGCCAAGTGCCCAGGCCCATGGCGGGGATCGTCGTACCGTCGTTGAGAGTGTGGGTCGGGATACTGGTCACGGTCGCCTCTTCCCAATTTACTGTACGGTCCGACCAGTATATGGCGGGCGTCGGAAGGGACGCAGATGACCGAACCGACCGGGACGACCGCGGCGCGCGTGCCCAGGGGGCGGCCGCGCAGCGAGCGTGTGCGCGCGGCGGTACTCGAGGCGGCCGCCGACCTGCTGATCTCGGGCGGGATCAACGCCGTGACCATGGAGGCCATCGCGGCGCGCGCCCGGGTGAGCAAGGCCACCGTCTACAAGTGGTGGCCCACGCGTGCGCACGTGATGCTGGAGAGCCTGTTCAGCCGTACCCAGGACACCGTCGCCGTCGACACCGACGCTCCGCTGGCCGCCGTCCTGGTATCCCAAGTGGGCGCGCTGGCACGGTTGTTCCGTGACACCGCGGCGGGCCCGCTGATGGCCGACCTCATCGCTGCGGCACAGGCCGATCCCGACATCAGGCAGGCCCTCGAGGAGCACTGGATCAGACCGCGGCGGGACATCGCCGCCCACCTGCTGCACGACGCGGTCGGGCGCGGTGAGCTGATCCCCGACACGGACGTGCCCGTCGCGGTCGACCAGCTCTTCGCACCCGTCTACCACCGGCTGCTGCTCGGCCACGAGCCGCTCACCGAAGAACTGGCGACTGTGCTCGTCGGTCAGCTGCTGGCCGGACTGAGGCCGGGCCGACGCCAGTGACGGACCTGCCACCCCCGGCCACGGACCTGCCGCCCCGTGGCCAGGTCAGCGTGGCAGGTCGGCGTGCTGTTCCAGATACGAGGTGACGTCGGCCGGGTCCTCCAGTGGCAGGGGGTAGATCAACAGGCGGTCGACTCCGAGCCCGGCGTACTCGCGGGCGGCTTCGGGGGACACCGGTCCGGGGACCGGCATGAAGGTGATGGTCAACCGGCCCAGGCGGGCCGGGCGTTCGACTTCGGTGGCGGCGCGCTCCAGACCGGCCAGGTGGGCGGCGAGATCCCGCGGAGAGCCCCCGTTGCCGATCCAGCCGTGGCCGCGGGCGACCGCACGGCGGAAGGCGGCGGGACTGTGGCCGCCGACCATGACGCGCGGCCCTCCGTCCTGGAGAGGGCGGGGGTGCGCGTCCACGTTCTGGAACGAGACGAACCGGCCGTGATGGGCGGGGGCGGGCTCGTTCCACAGGGCGGTCATCGCGTCGAGGTACTCGTCGGTGCGACGACCGCGCTCGGCCATGGGCACGCCCACCGCGGTCATCTCCGGTTCGAGATAGCCGGCGCCGACACCGAGTATCACGCGGCCGCCGCTGAGGACATCGAGACTGGCGACCTGCTTGGCGAGCACCAGCGGGTTGCGCTGGGGCAGGATGACGATTCCGGTGCCCAGTTCGAGCCGGTGGGTCAGAGCGGCGACGTATGCCAGGTGCACCAGCGGGTCCAGGATGGGATCCGTCGGCTCCATCGGTGAGTCCGGCACGCGCGGGCTGGGCAGTACGACATGCTCGCCCGCCCACCACGAGGTGTAGCCGAGTTCCTCGGAGCGCACCGCCAACTTGGCCGTCGCAGCGGGGTGCAGCGTCGCTTTGGCGCTCAACCCGAAGACTCCCAGTTCCATCACGGACCTCCCGTTCGGTGCCTGGGCCCATGCTGCTGCGGCCGGTGAGGTCGTGTCCAAGACCTGTTGTCATAACCTCTGGCTATGGGCGTGCGGGCCCAGGAACCGGCGTCATCGAGGATGTGGTGCCGGCCGGTGACTCCTCCACGGGGAGGGAACTCAGCAGCGTGATCCTCGCTGGGGGAAGCAGTCGCCATCCGGTCGGGAACGTCGAGGATATTGAGCGCCCGGGACGGCCGGACGGCGGTACCAGCGTCGCGCACATCACCTTCTCATTCACCGACCAGGACGAGACCAGGTGGAGCGGTGGGTCGGCGGGCGTCTGAAGGTGGAAAGCGGAGACCGAGCGTCGCTGTGCTCGACCAGCCGGGCGGCGGCGAGTACCCGACTTGATCGGGCACAGGATGTCGGGTCCGGCAGGATGCGTGCTGCCTAGCGTGGTGATCGCAAGCAAGGAAGGAGACCAGGCGTGCTGGAGCGGCTCAACAAGGCCATGGAGCACATCGAGCGTGATCTCGATCAGTCCATCGACGTGGCCGGACTGGCGCGTGTCGCGGCCACCTCGGAGTACCACCTGCGCAGGATGTTCTCCGCGCTGGCGGGCATGCCGCTGTCGGAGTACATCCGGCGCCGGCGGCTCACCGTCGCGGGTGCCGAGGTGCTCGCAGGGCATGAGTCGTTGCTGGATATCGCGGTGCGCTACGGCTACAGCTCGGGCGAAGCGTTCGCGCGGGCGTTTCGTGCCATGCACGGTGTAGGGCCGGGCGAGGCCCGGCGCACCGGCACCGCGCTCATCTCCCAGCCCCGGTTGACCTTCCGCCTCACCATCGAAGGGAGCAGCAGCATGCGCTATCGCGTAGTGGACAGGGCGGCCTTCACCGTCGCCGGCCTCAAGACCCGGGTGCCACTGGTGCACGCGGGACCGAACCAGGCGATCATCGACTTCATCCGCGGGATCGAACCGCGGACCCTGGAGCTCCTGGGAGAACTGTCGGACCAGGAGCCGCAGGGCATCGTCGCGGTCTGCGACGATCTGGACCCAAGCCGTGCCGAAGGCACCGAACTCGACTACTACCACGGGGTGATCACGTCCGCAGCCGCCCCCGACGGCACGACCGCCCTCCCCGTCCCGGCCGGCACCTGGGCGGTCTTCACCACCTCCGGGCCTGCGCCGCAGGCCATCCAGTACCTGTGGCGGGACGTGTTCACGGAATGGTTCCCGTCCAACCCGTACCGCAGCCGCCCCGGCCCCGAGATCCTGAGCACCCGGCTGTCACCCGACAAGACCGAAGCCGACGCCGAGCTGTGGCTTCCCGTGGAGCGGGAACGGGGCTGAACAGCGCGCCGAACTCATGGGTGGCTACCTGCGCTCAGTCACATCTGTCGTGGCCGAGCGCTTCACATGGGAGACGACACCTGAAACACCCCTGAACCGGGACTCACCCCCTGACACACGAGATCGGGCCGGACCTCCCTCGCGGAGATCCGGCCCGGTGGCGCTGTGGTGCCGACGAACGGACCTACGGCTGGAGGGTGATCGAGTTGATCGGCGTCATGTTCTTGTCGATCGACCAGCCGCCCCCCGGCAGGTAGCCCTCGCATCCCGTGCCGTTATAGCCCGTGCAGGTCCGCATGGTCGCACCGCCGGTCTGGTTGTTGACGATGCGGTGGATCCCGTACATGTCGCTGAGGTTGTGGGCCCCGTAGGTGTAGTAGCGGTGAGACGGCTTGTCGTTGTTCCAGCCGGCGTTCTCCGGGTAGATGCAGACGTATCCGTCGGGACAGCCGTGGTACGTCGCGGCCTGGGCGCTGGTCGCACCGACGGTGGTCAGCGCACCAATGGCGAGCGTCACCGCGGCTGCGGCCCCTGCGATCCTGCGCATGAGGTTCCCCTTCATGGGTCGTCGTTTGCGCTACGCAACGTACGCGGGGCCGGGCGCGTTGTGTCCCTGAGACTTCTGAGGGTTGGGTAGCCGGCGGACGGGCGTTCTCCGCCAAGGAGGGCAGGCATGTGCTGACTCGCACCAGCGATGGATGCCCATGGTCAGCGGCACTTGGCCGGTCCGGCTGCCCTGCTCCCCGACCGGAGACACTCCCGGCTGTGATCATTACTGAACCAGTCCCCTCCGACCCGCCGAAGCCGCAGCACTACCTGCTCTCGCCCTCGCGGCTACTGGTTCCCTCCGCCTCCGCGCCGACCCTGGACAAGGTCGTGTCGATGAACGCACGAGTGGCGACCGTGACGGCTCCGCTGCGGTGGACGAGCCACTGGGCGAGCCGTTCCGGCGGTGAGAACCGATAGACGTCGGCGCCCGCCCGGCGGGCGAGGTCGGCCCAGCCGTCCGGCATCAGGCCGGCGCCGATGCCCTTGAGCACCATCGGCAGCACCACGCTGCGGTCGCCCACCTCGGCGGCGATCGTGAGGTCGCCCACGGTGGCCGAGAACCGGTCGAACAGCGCCCGTACGGCTGTCGCCGGCCCGGTCACGACGAACCGCATCCCGCGCAGGTCCTCGGGGCGCACGGTCGGCCCGGCGTCGGCCGGGAGTGTGCCCGGCGGAAGGACGAGCAGGAACTCCTCGTCGCGCAGGTAGTGGGCCACCAGGCCCTGGCCCGCGGGGCGTTCGGCGCTGCCGCAGACACCGACCTCGCAGCGCCCCTGCGACACCATGGCGACCACCTCGGCCGCGGCCACGGCGGCCGAGGTGCTGACGGTGACGCCGGGGTGCCGGTCCCGCAGCTCGGCGATGATGCTGGTGACGGGTTCGAGGCCGGAGGACGACGTGGCCGCGACGTCGACCCTGCCGACGGCGCCGTCACCGAGCGACCGCGCCGCCGCGCGCATCGCCTCCAGGTCCCGCAGTACGAGCCTGGCCCGGTCGGCCATCGCCTCTCCCGCGCTACTGAGTACGGCGTTGCGACCGACCCGGTGGAAGAGCGTGACGCCGAGTTCGCGTTCGAGGTTGCCGATGGCGCGGGACAGCGAGGGCTGGGCGACGTGCAACGCCCGCGCGGCGTGGGTGAATCCACCGTGCTCCACGATCGCCACGAAGTATTCGAGCTGACGGCGTTCCACGGCTCGCTCCTCCGGATTCCCGGGAACCATCCAAGAGGCTCGTCCATAGCCGTATCCACAGCCGAGCCGCATCCGTAGCCGGGCCACCTTCATAGCTGGTTGCTATCGGAATGGTGTCACGCATGTCTTTGACGTCCCACCCCTTCTCCGGTTTTACTCGCCGCGTGTTCACCACTCGGCCCACGCTCCAGGGCACACATGGCATGGTGTCCTCCACCCACTGGCTCGCCTCCGCCGTGGCGATGGCCGTGCTGGAGGACGACGGCAACGCGTTCGACGCCGCCGTCGCCGCGGGTTTCGTCCTGCATGTCGTCGAGCCGCATCTCAACGGACCGGCGGGCGAGGTGCCGATCATCCTCGCTCCGGCGGGCGGCCGGCCGCTCGTCCTGTGCGGTCAGGGTCCGGCGCCGGCCGGCGCGACCATCGACCATTACACCTCGCTCGGCCTGCACCTGGTGCCTGGGACCGGCCCGCTGGCCGCCGCCGTGCCGGGGGCGTTCGACGCCTGGATGGTGCTGCTGCGGGACCACGGCACCAAACCGCTCGCCGCCGTCCTCGAGTACGCCATCGGCTACGCCGAGAACGGTCACCCGGCGGTCGAGCGCATCGGCGAGACCGTGGAGACGGTCCGGGAACTCTTCGAGACCGAGTGGACCACCTCGGCCGAGCTCTACCTCCCGAACGGCACTTCCCCCGCCCCCGGAGCCCTGCTGCGGAACCCCGCGCTGGCCGCCACCTGGCGGCGGCTGATCGCGGAGGCGAAAGCGGCGGCGGGCGGATCCGGAACGGGCCGCAGGGAGGCGGAGATCGAAGCGGCGCGCCGGGTGTGGCGGGAGGGGTTCATCGCCGAGGCTCTCGTCGAGTTCGCCGCGCGCCCCACGAAGGACACCTCGGGCGAGCGGCACACCGGCACCCTCACCGGCGACGACCTCGCCCGGTACGCCGCGGCGTACGAGGCGCCGGTCACGTACGACTGGAACGGCTGGACGGTGGCCAAGTGCGGTCCCTGGAGCCAGGGTCCGGTCTTTCTTCAGCAACTCGCCCTGCTGCCCGCCGGTTTCGGGGAGGGGGAAGGAGGCACACCGGCGTACGGCACGGCGGAGTACGTCCACACACTCGTCGAGGGTACGAAGCTCGCGATGGCCGATCGGGAGGCGTGGTACGGCGACAGCGGCGCGGACGTGCCGCTCGAAACGCTGCTGTCGGCCGGCTACAACGGCGCCCGCCGATCGCTGATCGCGGACGACCGTGCGTCGTTCGCGCTGCGGCCCGGCAGCCCCGACGGCCGGGTGCCGCGGCTCCCCGAGCAGGCGCTGGGCACCGCCCCGGGCGAGCCTGGGTCTGCCGTGGCGGGCGCCGGCGAGCCGACCGTGGGTAGCGACGGCGCCACCCGCGGGGACACCTGTCACCTGGACGTGGTCGACCGCTGGGGCAACATGATCGCCGCCACCCCCAGCGGCGGCTGGCTCCAGTCCAACCCGGTGGTACCCGGCCTCGGCTTCCCCCTCGGCACCCGGCTGCAGATGGCCTGGCTCGAACCCGGGCTGCCGAACTCGCTGACTCCGGGCCGCCGCCCGCGGACCACCCTGACCCCTTCGCTCGCGCTGCGTGACGGTGTCCCTGTGCTTGCCTTCGGAACTCCCGGCGGCGACCAGCAGGACCAGTGGAGCCTGCATTTCTTCCTCGCCGTGACGCTGCGGGAAAAGGTGCGGGGAGGGTTTGATCTGCAGGGCGCGATCGATGCTCCGAACTGGCACACCGAGAGTTTTCCGAGTTCCTTCTATCCACGTGCCACGTACCCGGGGAGCATCACCGTGGAATCACGGATCGGTGAATCCGTCATTTCCGGTCTACGGCGTCGTGGGCACCATGTAACGGTCGGTAATCCCTGGTCGGAGGGCCGCCTTTGCGGGGTGGCCCGCGATCCGGAAACCGGCGTTCTGTCGGCGGCGGCCAACCCGCGCGGGATACAGGGTTACGCCGTCGGAAGATAGTGGTGGTGGCCGTCCTCGCGGCGACCGTGCTCACCTCATGCGTCCCCGTCCGGTCCGTCACCACCACCGCCCGTCACGCCGACGCCTACGGCACACCGGATCGCGAGCGACGCACGGGTCCGTACCGCCTTCGCCGCCAGCATCGACCGCAACACACTGGCAGGGCCCGGTCGCCGATGTCCTCCGCCCCCTACACCCGGCAGCCCCTGGCCTTCATCCCCGGCACCGCGTGCCGCCGCGCGACTGTCGACGGAGCCGGCACCGATGGCTCAGGGGACCAGGCAACGGCATGACGGCGGTGGCGGCCGGCGTCGTACTTGCGCCGGCTGCCTGCCGGCCGCCCGTCGGCCGTCGCGAACGACGTGCGGCCGGGGACGGCCCCTGCGGACAGTGGAGCGGGAATTCCGACAGAGCAGCCGTCCGGGGCGAGCAACCGCCCCATGTGCTTGATGGTGCGCAGGACCACCGAGCGGTCATGGATGCAGGCGGTGCCGGAAAGGCAGAGCGCTTCGATCCGTGCGCATTGTGCCGTCACAACGGGGCTCGGAATGCCTCGAAGTGGCTCAGGCGGGAGGTGATGGTGCGCGATGCCGTGGTCAGCGCCACCAGCATCCGGGGGAGGTTGCTGCCCGCCGTGGGGGCGATGACCGACAGAGCGCCCAAGTACGCGTCGTCGCCGCCGCGTACGGGCACCGCGACGGCTAGATAGCCGGTGCGATGCTCCTCGATATCGGTGGCGTAGCCCTGGTCCCTGATGTGTATGAGCTCTTCGCGGAGCCGGGCGGGGGTGAGAGTGCGGGGCGTGTGGCGCCGCATCAGCGGAACCACTCCGGACAGGGGGTACTGGTCGGGGAGCATGGCAAGGGTCAGTTTCCCGGCGGCCGTGCTGTGCAGCTGTATGTGCCGTCCGACCACACTGGCCCGGGCCTGGTTGCGGTGCGTGCCGATGTTCTCGATGCACAGCAGTTCCGAGGCGTTCGGTACGGACAGGGTGACGGCGTTGTTGAGGCTCTGCGCGAGATTCTCCAGGACGGGGCGCGCGGCCTCGCGCAGGGTCCGCTGGCGGGGGGCGCGCAGGCCGATCTCGTACAGCTGCAGGCCGAGCCGGTAGTTGGAGCCCTCTCGCTCCAGGAGTTCGCCCTCGACGAGTTCCTGACACAGCCGGTAGACCGTGGCCTTCGCGATCCTTGTGCGGGACGTCAACTCCGTGAGGCTGAGCGAGAAGTCGTTGTCGCGGAAGGCACTCAGGATCAGAGCGACCTTGCCGAGGACGGATTTGGGAGGCTCTCCGTCCTGCCTGGTTTGTCTGCCATTCTCAGCGTATGCGTACGCAGCCACCACGACCTGTCCTTCCCACCTCGGTGACGCACCTCAGGAGCGGGTTGCCACCAGAACCGAGGAGGAAAATGTAGACCGATTCCGACGGGGCGGAAAGTGTGGGTCCGCACACGTCGTGGGAGATCGTGTGGTCGTTTCGGGACACCGCGAAGTTGCTCTTGAAAAGGTGTTGGAGGTGAACCTCCATTATTCAAGTCGCTTGTTTCTCCGTGATGTATTCACTGTGACATTCCGGGCCCGGTCGAGGTGCGGCGCGCGACAGGGCCGCCGGCACGGACACCCCGACTCGTGCGCAGGACATGCGTGGACGTACGTCAATTGCCTCGAGACGTACCCGCTGTGGCACTCAGATCGAGGGCGATGTCGGTGATCATGTCTTCCTGGCCGCCGACCATGCCGCGGCGGCCGGCCTCGACGAGAATGCTGCGCGTGTCGAGGCCGTAGCGGGCGGCGGCGGTTTCGGCGTGGCGCAGGAAGCTGGAGTAGACGCCCGCGTATCCGAGGGTGAGCGTCTCCCGGTCGACACGCACCTCGCGGTCCTGGAGGGGACGTACGAGGTCGTCGGCGGCGTCCATCAGCGGGAACAGCTCGCAGCCGTGCTTCCAGCCCATCAGATCGGCCACCGCGATGAAGGCTTCCAGGGGACAGTTGCCGGCGCCCGCGCCCTGTCCGGCCAGCGAGGCGTCGACACGCGTCACCCCGTTCTCCACGGCGATCACGCTGTTGGCCACTCCCAGGCCCAGGTTGTGGTGGGCGTGGATGCCCAGCTCCGTGTCAGGAGACAGGATGTCGCGATAGGCGCGGAAGCGGTCGCGTACGCCGTCCATGGTGAGCCGTCCGCCGGAGTCGGTGACGTAGACGCAGTGGGCGCCGTACGACTCCATCAGCTGGGCCTGGCGGGCCAGTTCGGCGGGTTCGGCCATGTGGGACATCATCAGAAAGCCCGCGACATCCATGCCCAACTCCCGGGCGGCGGCGATGTGCTGGGCGGAGATGTCGGCCTCGGTGCAGTGGGTGGCGATACGGACCGAGCGGATGCCCAGCGCGTGGGCCTGCTTGAGATCGTGCACGGTGCCGATGCCGGGCAGCAGCAGCGTGGTCGGAACTGCCTGCCGTACGGCGTCGGTGACGGCCTCGATCCACTGCCAGTCGGTGTGCGCGCCGACGCCGTAGGTGATGCTGGAGCCGGACAGACCGTCACCGTGCGCGATCTCGATGGCTCGCACGCCGGCGGTGTCCAACGCGGTGGCGATCGTGCGGGCCTGTTCGACGGTGTAGCGGTGCCGGACGGCGTGCATGCCGTCGCGCAGGGTCACGTCCTGGATGTACAAGGAGGCTTCTGGCGTGGTCACTTGGCTGCCTCCGTGCTGTGGTGTGCGGCCAGGCGCTCCGCGGTGCGCAGCGCGGCCGAGGTCATGATGTCGAGGTTGCCGGCGTAGGAGGGCAGGTAGTGGGCGGCGCCCTCGACCTCCAGGAACACCGACACCTTCACCGGCTTGGCGCCGGCCGGTACAAGGGTGCGCAGCGGGTCGTCGGCGCCCACCGTCTCGAACTGCACCTTCTGCTTGAGCCGGTAGCCCGGCACGTACGCCTGCACCCGCCCGACCATGGCCTCGACGGAGGCGGTGACGGCCTCCTCGTCACACTCCGAGACCAGGCAGTGCACGGTGTCCCGCATGATCAGCGGGGGTTCGGCGGGGTTGAGGACGATGATCGCCTTGCCGCGCCGGGCGCCGCCCACCCGCTCGATGGCCGAGGCGGTGGTCTCGGTGAACTCGTCGATGTTCGCCCGGGTTCCGGGACCGGCCGAGCGGGAGGCGATGGACGCGACGATCTCCCCGTAGAGCACGGGAGTCACGGCTGAGACGGCGGCCACGACGGGGATGGTTGCCTGCCCGCCGCACGTGACCATGTTGACGTTCCCGCTGTCGAGATGGGCGTCGAGGTTCACCGGCGGCACCACGTAGGGGCCGACGGCGGCCGGGGTGAGGTCGACCACCGTACGCCCGAGTGCGCGCAGCACCTCGTCGTGGCGCCGGTGTGCGCCCGCCGACGTGGCGTCGAAGACGATCCGCACGTCGGCGAACTCGTCCATCGCCACCAGTCCGTCGACGCCGCCGTGGGTGGTGGCCACCTTCAGACGACGGGCGCGCGCGAGCCCGTCGGAGTCCGGGTCGATGCCGGCCAGCGCGGCCATCTCCAGCCCTTCGGACAGCCGTAGCACCTTGATCATCAGATCGGTGCCGATGTTGCCGGAGCCGATCACGGCCACCTTCGTACGAGTGCTCACGGCCTGTCTCCCTCCGTCGCGAACTCGACCTTCACGCGGCCGAGTTGACTGATGCCTGCCTCGAACCGGTTGCCGGGGTGCGCGACCGCCATCGGTCCCAGCGCCCCGGTCAGTACGACGTCCCCCGCCCGCAGCGGATCGCCCCTGTCCGCCAGCGTCGAGGCGAGCCAGGCCGCCGCGTTGAGCGGGCCCCCGAGGCAGTCGGCGCCGGTCCCCTCGGAGACCGGCTCGCCGTCCCGGGTCATCGTCATCCGGATGCCGCGCAGATCCAGGCCCGTCAGCGGTACGGGCGTGCCGCCGAGGACGAACAGTCCGCTGGACGCGTTGTCGGCGACGGTGTCGACGATGGTGATGTCCCAGTCGGCGTTGCGGCTGTCCACGATCTCGAGGGCGGGCAGCGCGAACTCGGTCGCGCGCAGGATGTCGGCCACCGTGCAGTCGCGGTGCGGCAGTTCGGTGCCGAGGACGAGTGCGACCTCTGCCTCCACCTTGGGCTGGATGAGCCGCCCGGCCGGGACCGTGCCGCCCTCGGGTACCGCCATGTCGGCGAAGAGCGTGCCGAAGTCCGGCTGGTCCACACCGAGTTGGGCCTGCACCGCGGGCGAGGTCAGGCCGATCTTGCGGCCCACGATCCGACGCCCGGACGCCAGGCCACGCTCGACGTTCCGGCGCTGCACCGCGTACGCGGCCTCGATGTCACCCTCGGCCAGCAGGGAACGTACCGGGGGGCACGCGCTGTTCGTCCGCGCGGCCTCGTACAGCGCGTCGGCCGCCTTGGCCACCTCCGGGGCGCTCATCGGGTGCCGATCGCGCTGACGAGGGGCGTGTCGACGCCCACCGGACCGACGCCGGTCGCTCCGCCGGGGGTGCCGAGCGGGGCCGTACGTCCGTCCAGGGTCTCGTTGAAGAAGCGGCGGTTGTCGGTACGGAACTCCGGGTCGGCGAGGCGGTCGACGGCGATCGCCTGCTCCGGGCAGGCCGTCTCGCAGGCGCCGCAGTCGATGCACTCCACCGGGTTGATGTATAGCTTGCGCTCGCCCTCGTAGATGCAGTCGACCGGGCATTCCTCCATGCAGGACCGGTCCATGATGTCGACACATGCCGGGCCGATGACGTAGGCCATGTCAGTTCTCCTTGTCTGTGGAATGCCCGGGGAACAGTGCTGCCTCCGGATCGATGACGGTGGCCGCGTTGTTCACCGCGGTGGCCACCTCGCCGAAGCCCACGGCGATCAGACGCACCTTGCCCGGGTAGTCGGTGATGTCCCCGGCGGCGAACACACGGGGCAGGTTGGTGGCCATCCGGGTGTCCACGGCGATCCGCCTCGCCTCGAGTTCCAGGCCCCAGTTCTTGAGCGGGCCGAGGTCGGCGATGAAGCCGAGAGCGGCGACGACGGTACGTGCCGGGAGCAGCCGGGTGGCCTTCGTGGTGCGGTGCCGGACCTCGACCCGCTCGACCTGTGAGGAGCCGTGGATCGCGCTCACCTCGGAGTCGGTGATGATCTCGATGCCGAGCGTGCGCACCTTCTCCACGGTCGCCCGGTGCGCCCGGAAGCGGTCGGTGCGGTGCACGAGCCGGACCGACCGGGCGATCGGGGCGAGCGTCGCCGCCCAGTCGAAGGCGCTGTCACCGCCGCCGACGACCACGACGTCGTGATCGGTGTGGTCGGCCGGGTCCGGTACGAAGTAGACCTGCCCGCGGCCGAGGTAGTCCTCGCCCGCGGGGAGCGGCCTGGGGGTGAAGGTCCCCACGCCGCCGGTGATGACAACTGCCCCGGCCCGTACGGTCGTTCCCTTGTCGCTGTTTACGACGGGGCGGCCGTCCGGCCCGTGGAACAGTTCCACCGCCCGGTGTCCGAGGAGATAGCGGGGACCGTACGGCTCGGCCTGGGCGACCAGGCTGTCGACCAGGTCGCGGCCGCGCACCGACGGGAAACCGGCGATGTCGAAAATGGGCTTCTCCGGGTACATCGCGCTGATCTGGCCGCCCTGCTGGGGCAGCACGTCCATCACCGCGACGCGCAGTCCGCGGAAGCCGGCGTAATAGGCGCCGTAGAGGCCCGACGGGCCGGCGCCGATGATCAGGATGTCGGTCTCGATCACCGACGACTCGTCCGTGGCGACCGGCTCATCAGTAGAAACGCTCATGGACCAGGAGCGTATGGACGGGCGGACCGGCGCCCAACGGAACCGGTCCGCCTGACGGGACGCACGGCTTATGCGGCGCGTCCGCGGGTGGGAGTGTGGCGCGACCGCGATCGTTACAGCGCTTCGGAGGACCTATCTCATGGATCTGCACAACGTCAGAGCAGGGCGGCTGTCGGCCACCCTCACAGCACTCGTCCTGTCCTCCGCATGCACAGCGGGGACGGTGGACTCCGCCGGCGGGGAGGCGCAAGGGAAGCCCACGGTACGTATCGCCCTCGGCGTGGACGCCTCGTACGCCCCGTTCTATCTGGCCGTGGAGCGCGGTCTGTTCGAGAAGGCGGGCGTGAACGTCGAGCTGGTGAAGACCGAGGGCGGGCCCGCTGCGTCGGAGGCGGTGACGGCGGGCACCGCGCAGATAGCGGCCAACGCCGACTCCACCGCGCTGCCGTTGATGGTCAACAATCCCGATCTGCGGGCCCTGGGCGTCTTCCAGTCGTCCGACCGCTACCTCAAGGTCGTCCTTCGCGACGGCATCACGTCCCCGAAGCAGATCAAGACCATGGCGTCGATCGGCGGCCTCGGCCTCTACGCGACCCACTCGTATCTGAAGGACAACGACATCGATCCGAAGTCCGTGAAGATCCTGCAGAGTTCGCCGCCGGAGATCCCCGGGATGCTGGAGCAGGGCTCGATCGACGCGTACATCCTGTTCGAGCCGTGGGCGGCGCGGGGTGACGCCGCGGGCGGGCACATCGCCGGGCGCATCGGCGACTTCGGGGTGAAGTACGTGCAGTGGCTGCTGGCCGACCAGAGCTGGCTCAAGGACAACGAAGACGTCGCCGGCGACATCTTCAAGGTGGTGGCCGCCGCGGACAAGCTCGTCACCGACGACCCGGACGCCGCGGCACAGGCCTCCAACCAGCAGGTGAAGCTCCCCGAGGCACAGACGGCGAAGGTGCTCCCGGAGATCACCTTCGCCGCCCGCGGCATCACGGACGCCGACGTCGCCGAGTCACGGAAGATCGTCGACTTCCTCCTCGGCCAGAAGCTGATCAAGAAGGCGCCCGATCTCGGTACGACCCTGCTGAAGGGCTGGTACGAGAAGAACAGTGTGTAGCGGTCAGGAAGCGAGCGTCAGGCCGACGGTCCCCGTGACGCTCGGGGTTCCGTCGGACTTGAGGACGGCGACATCGAGCGACACGCTCGGGCCCTGGACCGCGCGGACCGTCGCGGTCCAGGTGAGCGGTTCGTCGGCCACGGCGGTCGCGTGGTTGCGCCAACTCACGGACACCAGCCGGGCGTTGGGACCGGCCCATGCCAGCGCGTAACGGGTGAGCGTCTCGCCGTGCAGGGTCGACTGTACGACCACGCCGGGAAAGCCCTCCGAGGCCGCGAACTCGGCGTCGTAGTGGATGCGGTGGGAGTTCCAGGACACGGCACTGAACCGGAAGAGCTGCACCCTGCTGTGCGCGTACTGCCGCGACGGGCAGACCTCCCCGACGACGGGGACGGAAACGGGGACGGGTGTGGTCACGCGGCGGTTTCCTCCTTCTCGACGGCGGGGACGGCCCCCAGCACGACGATCGTCTCGTCCACAGTGGTCAGTTCGTTTCCGTCCGCCGATGTGAAGCGGGTGCTGAGGCCGAGAAGCACGAAGTCGCCGGATCGGCCGTGCTTGCGCTCGGCGGAGGTGACCGCACGCGACGCGGTGACCCGCGTGCCGGCGACCGGAGCCCGGCTCACCCGGACCGACTGGCCGCCGTGCACCTGGCGCACCGGGAGCCCCTGGGTGCAGGGCGACTCCCGGACGGCGAGACCGTCCGGCCGCAGCTCCTCCTCGGACGGACCGTCCTCCCAGCTCATGGTCGCCGCGAGGAACAGGGCGGGAGCCTCGACCGGTTCACCTGCCTTCTCCCGGGCCCGCGCCCGGCGGATGTAGTCGACGTCGTTGAGCGCGGCGGCGTACCGGCAGAAGTCCTTGACCGTGACTGTGCCGCAGTCCTCTTCCTCCCGCCGGTCGAGCAGACCGCGGGCGCGGGACAGCACCTCGTCCAGCGCGCTCACAGGGCCGCCCGCAAGGACCGGCTGATGCCCAGACCCGCGGTGCGCAGCGCGCTCGCGTGCGCGGCGGCGTCCACGCGGTACGTGGGAGCGGTGATGGACAGCGCGCCCGCCAGCGCGTTCTGCCGGCCGAAGACCGGCACGGCCATGCTCATGTATCCGAGCCGCACCTCCTCCGCCTCGGTCGCGATGCCCTGCTCCCGGATCCGCTCCAGCTGAAGGCGCAGCCGGCCCGGTGACGTGATCGTGTGCCGGGTGAACGGCTTCAGCCCGCTCCTGACCACCTCACCGAACAGGGCGGCGGCGGAGAAGGCCAGGATCGCCTTGCCGGTGGCGGTGCAGTACAGCGGGAGCCGGCCCGCCACCCGGGACTCCTCGCTCAGCCCCCGGTGCGGCAGGATCTTCTCCAGGTAGACGACGTCGAGGCCGTCGTGGATCGCGAAGTGGATGGTCTCCCGGGTGGCGAGGAGAAGGTCCTCCATGTACGGCTGGGCCACCTCGCGCAGGATCCGCTGCCGGTGGACCCGCTGGCCGATCTCGAACAGGCGCAGCCCGAGCCGGTAGTTGCAGCCCGCTCTCTCCAACAGGCCCCAGACGACGAGCTCCTGACAAAGCCGGTGCACGGTGGCCTTCGCCACGCCCGTACGGCGGACGAGATCGGCGAGTGAGAGGGAGTCGTCGTCGACGGCGAACGCCTCCAGGATGGGCCGCACCTTGCCGAGGACGGAGTTCATCGAGTCGGGACAAGAAGGCGAAGGGGGAGGGGCGGAGGAGGAGGGAGCGGGCGACGGAGACGGAGAGGTCGCGGGCAATGCGGCGCGATCGATCGGGATGACGGTCATGGCAGGCACCTCACGACGACTCGGCGAGAAAAGCCAGACTGAGTGGATTGTAGAGACCGGCCTTCTCGTGCTGCGGCCAGTGCCCGCACTCGTTGAAGACCTCAAGGCGGGCCCCGGGGATCGCGGCGGCGATGGCCTCCGCCTCGGGGACGTCGCCGAGCGGGTTCTTGTTGCCCCAGACCACCAGCGTCGGGGCCTTGATCCGCGCCATGCGGTCGGGGCGGAGCAGATTGCGCTCGCGCGCCTCGACCTCCTGAAGGGCCAGCAGGTTGTGCAGGTTCCGCTGGAAGTCGGGGTGGTGGTAGATCTCGTACCGCACCTGTGTCAGCTCGTCGCCCAGCTCCTCGTCCCACTCGGCCCACAGCAGGCGCAGCCGCTCCCGGGTGTAGGAGATGTCGTCCTCCAGGGCAGCGGCCCGGGTGGAGGTCTTCAGTCGCTCCATCACCTTCGGGTTGACCTTCGTACCGCCCATGCACAGCAGTTGGAGGGACGCCACCCGATCGGGGTACTCGCTCGCCGCCCAGGACGACACCCAGCCGCCCAGCGACTCGCCGACCAGGTGCGCCCGTTCGGCTCCCACCGCGTCCAGGTAGGCCATCAAGTGCTCGACGTAGGCGGGGATTTCACCCGGGCGGTCCGGCTTGCCGGTGTAACCGTGGCCGAGCATGTCGATGGCGTGGCAGCGGTAACGCTCGGCGTGCGCCGGGATGTTGCGTACGAACGCCTCCAGATGGCCGGTCGTGCCGTGCAGGAACACCACGTGCTCGCCGTCTTCGGGGCCGGCTTGCAGGGCACGGGTCTTGACGTCGCCGGTCTCGACGTACGCGTGCCGGTAGTCGATGCCCGAGAGTTCGGTCCAGATGCTCATGACTGCCTTTCGATGTCTGTCTGTACGGGGTCGGGGACGTGTGCCGGGTCGAGGACCTGTCCGGGGTCGAGGACGGCGACGCCCATCCCGGTGAGCCACTCGGGCATCGGCTCGTAGGCCAGCCGCCGTCCGGGGATGTGGTCGAGCAGCGCGGACATGAGCAGCCAGGTGCGCACCTCCTGCGCCCCGTTGCCGGCCACCTTCTCGAGCTCCTCGGTGGTGTACTCGGTGACGCGGGGCAGCTCGCCGCGCTGGACGAGGGAGAGGAACTCCTCGTCGAACTCCGGGTTGAGCGCGGCCTCCGCGGCCCGGATGATCTCGCGGCGCCTGACGTCGTAGTCCTGCCAGTTCTCCCGGCCGTTGAGCCAGGCGCCCACCATGAACTCCTCGTCGTCGCCGTGCGGTTCGCGCCAGTCCGGCCAGGGCAGCCGGTGCGAGAGTCCGCCGGAGCCGATCACCGCGACGCGGCGGTTGCCGGGGAACGCCAGCACGGCTTCGCGGATCGCCCGGCCCAGCTGTTCGCAGCGCGCGAGGGTGGGCAGGGGAGGGGCGAAGACGTTCACGACGAGCGGCACGATCTCCACGTCCAGCCCGTCGAGCAGGTACTGGATCGCGTGCGACTGGCCGTGGTCGATCTGCAGCTTGGCCGAGAACGCCGGGTCGAAACTGCCGCCTTCCACAAGGGAGTCGGCGATGTGCCGGGCGAGCGGCACGTCCACCGGCTGCGGGCCCTTCGGGGTGCCCGACTCGCCGCTGGCGAGGCACTCGCCGACACCGACGGTGAAGCTGGGGATCAGGTCGAGCCAGAAGCCGCGGAAGTGGTTCGAGCCCACCAGGATCACCGTGTCGGGGCGGGCCGCGGCGAGTTCGTCCCGGGCCTCCGCGAGCGCGTCACGGAACCGTTCGGCCCGGTCCTTGTGGAAGGTCTCCTCCCAGTGGGTGTTCATCAGCGTGCTGTGCGACGCGCCCACACCCAGAACGATCTCGGTCATGCCGCTGCTCCTTCCAGCTCCGCGCGGGACCGGGTGACGGTGTCGACCGCCGTACGGATCAGATGGCGCGTCAGCTTCTCCATGGCCCGTACGGAGACGGTGTTCATCCCTCGCGCGAAGTCGATCTCGAAGGGGGCCTCGGCGTCGGAAACCTTCGGCATGCCGACGCGAACCGTGGGGATGCCGCGCCCGCGCAGGATGTTGGCGTCGGTGGCGCCGCTGTTGCCCCGGATCACCTCGTGCTCACGTCCTTCGAGCGCCGCCCAACTCGCCATCGCGCTGCGACAGATCCAGTTGTCCTGGTCGGTCCGCGTTCCGGCGATGGCCAGCACCATCTCGGCGGTGACGTCGAGCCCGGGCAGCTTGTCGCGGATCGCGTCGAGGGCCGCGCCGAACTCCCGCTTGGCCCGCATCGGCGTCGTGTCGGGGCTGATGCGCAGGTCCACCATGAGCGTGCAGGCGGCCGGGGTGACCGCCGCCATCCGTGGCCAGCCGCCGCGTACGGAGGAGACGATGCCCTGAGGGGCGACCGTCCCGCCGGTGTGGCGGTCGGCGTACTCGACGAACCACTCCTCCAGGTGCCGGGCGACCTCCCCGGCACGGGCGATGGCGTTGTCGTACGGCAGCCGGTGGCGCGAGCCGACATAGGTGTGGGTGCCACGGACGGTGACCTCGAACCACACCAGGCCGACCTCGTCCCAGGACACGGTCCAGCCGGGTTTGGCGATGACCGCGTAGTCGGTCCACAGGCCCTGCTCGAGGAGGAACGAACAGCCCGCGCCCTGCCCGGTGTTGCGGCGGCTGCCGACCGGCCGGGCGTTGGTGGGCATGCCGCCCGCGCCGAACGCCGCGACCAGGTCGCCGGTGAGCGGGATGCCGGCCTGGGCGATCGCCTCGGCGGCCATCATCACGCAGGCGGCGTGGCCCTTCGGATTGGATGCCCCGAGCCCGACGACCAGGTCCTCGAAGACGGTGGCCCGCGGGCGCATGTCGTCCCGCAACTCCGGGCCGATCCAGGGGAGATCCTCGCTCTCCTCGCCCACGGTCAGAGTGTCGATCGGTGCGTAGAGCATGAGGTCGGGGCCGGTGCCGTCACCGTCCAGCCGGGCCCAGGCGTTGGCCTGCCGGTCGTCGAGCGGCTGGAGCGCGGCTCGGCATCCGGATGCCGTGAGTGTCTCGGCGATGTGTTCGGCGATCGGGGCTTCGTCACCGGTCGGAGACGGGATGTCGACGAGGCCGGTGATCAGCTCGCGCAGGCGGTCGCCGGTGATGTGGCGCCAGGCGTCCTCGACCCAGGCCTGCCGCCGGTCGTCGAGGCGGGAGAGGCCCGCCAGCTCGTGGGCGGCGGTCATTGGTTGATCCTGTGGACCTGGGTCATGGTGGTGCGCTCGAAGCGTTTCTTGGCCAGGGGGAGTCCGATGGCGATCGCGACCCCGGCCAGCAGAGTGAACAGTGTGCGGCCCATCGTCATGCCTTCTCTTCGCTCGGGGGGTTCGCACCGGCCGCGGCCAGCTTCTTGCCGTACTCCTCCTCGCTGAGGTTCCGCCAGGCGGTCAGCGAGATGTCGGGGCGGTAGAGCTTCTCCGGGGGCGCGTCGGTGATGTCGACCATCCACGCGTCCTGGCCGGAGAACTGGCCGTGGAACAACCAGCGGATGGCGCCCAGGTACTTGGCGTAGAAGCGCAGCGTCTGCCAGCCCTCGGTGAAGTTGACCATCACGCCGACGTAGCGGTGGTTGTCCTCGTCGACCGGGACGTAGAACTCGTAGTGGATGAAGTTCGGGTAGGCGATGCGCAGCACGCCGGGCATCGACAGGGACGCGAAGCCGGGGAACTCCTGGGCCTCGATCGTCGAGTTGACCTTGTCGGCCTTCCCGGTGTTGCCGATGTTGAAGGTCTCCTTCGGCGGCTGGCTCTTCCACCAGCGCTTGTTGGTCCAGCGGCCGACGCCGGGGAAGTCGGCCTCCCAGTAGACCTCGTCCTGCACCCGGAAGATCCAGCGGCCCTTCGGCACGATCCGGGTCACGTTCCAGGTCGGCATGGGTTTGAACAGCCGCCAAAGGGCCGTGCGGTGCAGGTACTTGGCGTGTCCCTCGTCGAAGCCGTTCTCGCAGGCGAAGCGCCAGTTGCCGCTGCGTGGGTCGATCCGGCCGCCCATCACGAAGGCGTTGTCGACGAGTTCCTCGGGGAGCTGCGAGTCGATCTCGTGCGGCTCCTCGTCGGCGAGCGGGATGTACACCCACACCATGCCGAGGCGCTCCTCGACCGGGTACGTGCGCACCGAGACCTTGCCGGTCAGGCGGCAGCCGGGGCCGTCGGTGATGACCGCGGCGAGCTTGCCGGTGGGCAGGTCGAAGGTCCAGCCGTGGTACGGGCAGCTGACGGTGCCGGGGAACTGCTGGTCGCCCTCGGAGAGGGGCACCCCGCGGTGCGGGCAGCGGTTGTGCAGCGCGTACGCCTTGCCGCCGTCGCGGATGAGGGTGATCTTCTCGCCGCAGATCGTGAACGGGAGGGGCTTGCCGGTGACCTGGCTTGACCAGGTGACCGGGTACCAGTAGCCGCGGAAGCCCGCGCCAGCCGCGTCGTAGTGGGGCCACGACTTCCAGTCCTGGCGGCCGGGTTCTCCTGTCGGTCTGCGGCGGCTCCGGACAGTGGGTTTTGCGTCGGGCGATTCCTCGACCGTCATCGTGCTTGTCCTCCTGCTGCCGGGTGAACTGTGCTTGCGAGCATGCGGGGGCCGGCGGATCCGCCCAAGGGACCTGTCTCGCTGAGCAGACCGCACCCGGTCGGGACGGCGGTCGGGCGGTTCGGAAGTCGTTCTCAGGGCCCGGAGGAGCGAACGTGCGACGAACGGACACCCTCCCGGCCAGGCAGGCTGACGTGCGCGTCCCGCTCAGCGGACCCATGCCGATGCGTACGTGGCGCACCGCGTTCTACGGTGCGCCAATTCAACGGGCCGCACCCCGACGACCTGCCGAAAGCGGCGGGCTCTCCTCAACCACCGAGGTGCCCATGCACACACGGTCCAGCACAAGACGTCCCTTCGCAGGCCACGCCGCCCTCGCCGGCGCACTGCTCTTGCTCACGGCGTGCGGCGCGGGCACCACCGACTCGGCCGTCGGTTCCGGCGAGATCGCCGCCGGCCCCACCGTCCGGATCGCCGTCGGCATCGACCCCTCGTTCGCACCCTTCTTCCTCGCCGACGCCCAGGGACTCTGGGCCGAGCACGGTGTCAAGGTCCAGCTCGTGCAGTTCGGCAAGGGCGGTGAGGGCGTCGACGCCCTCACCGCCGGTCAGGTACAGATGGCCGGAAACTCGGACACCACCACCATCGGGCTGCTCCAGCAGAGCCCCGGCCTGCGATCCCTGCTCGTGTACGAGCAGTCCGGCCGCTACCTCAAGGTCGTCACCGGCAAGAAGGTGAAGGATGCCTCGGAGATCCGGAAGATGGCCGCCGTACCGGGGCTCTCCGAACTCGCGGCGACCAGGTTCCTGGAGTCGAAGGGCATCGATACGAAGTCGGTCGAGTTCGTCACCGCCGACCCGCCGGAGATCCCGGTGCTGCTGGACAAGGGTGACGTCGACGCGTACGTCCTGTGGGAACCTTGGCCCGCCAAGGGCGCCGAGCTTGGCGGCAGGATCCTCGAGACCACCGGCGCGTACGGCCTGTCGTACTCGCACTGGCTCCTCACGAACGCCGAGTGGCTGAAGACCGACGCCGACACCGCCACCAAGGTCGCGCAGGCTCTGAAGGAGGCGGCGGCGAAGACCGAGTCCGACCCGGTCGCCGCGGCCGAGGCCACTCAGCAGGCCGCGAAGATCCCGACGGCCCAGACCGTGAACGCGATCAAGGAAATCGACTTCGGGGTCCGTGACTTCACCGCCGACGACCTCGAGGGGTACGACGACACAGCCCGCTTCTATCTGGACACCGGCAAGGTCAAGGCGGAGCCGGACCTGGCACAGGCCGTCCTGCGCGGTTGGCTGACCGAGCACAAGAAGGGATCATGATGACCGAGGCCGTCAAAACCCAACTCCCCGAACCACGCGTCGCTGAGAGGCGTGGCGCGGCCCTGTCCGTCGACCGTGTGGGCATCCGCTTCGGGTCCTTCCAGGCCGTGCGGGACATCTCCCTGGACATCACCGCCGGTGAGTTCCTCTGTCTGCTGGGCCCGAGCGGGTGCGGCAAGTCCACGCTGCTGTCCGCCATGGCGGGGTTCGTGACCGCGGACGAGGGCAGCCTCTCCGTCGGCGGGGCCCCGATCACCGGCCCCGACCCGGACCTGGGCATGGTCTTCCAGAGCAGCGAGGCGCTGTTCGACTGGATGACGGTGCGTCAGAACGTCGCCTTCGGCCCGCGGATGCGCGGCATGTCGCGCGCGGCACAGGCGAAGATCGCCGACGAATACCTTGGTCTGGTGGGCTTGCGCCACTGCGCGGACCGGTTTCCCGGTCAGCTGAGCGGAGGCATGCGCCAGCGGGTGCAGATCGCCCGTGTACTGGCCAACGAACCGAGCGTCCTGCTGATGGACGAGCCGTTCGGGGCGCTCGACGCGCAGACCCGGCAGGTGATGCAGGAGGAGACGGACCGCATCTGGCGTGCCTCGGGCTGCACCGTCGTGTTCGTCACCCACGACATCGACGAGTCGATCCTCCTGGCCGACCGGATCGCCGTGATGACCGCGGGCCCCGCCGCCTCGGTCAAGTCCGTCTACCCGGTGGACCTGCCCAGGCCCCGCGAGGAGGCCGACCCGGCCGCCGCCGAACTGCGCCGCGCACTGCGCGAGGACATCGGCGAAGAAGTACGCAAGGCCCTGCGCGACCAGGGCCTCGACACCGAGGGAGACGTGCGATGACCGTCGCGACCGCAAGTGCCACCGCCACTCCACAGGCTGATCGCCTGGCGGGGGCGAGTGTACGTCGACTGCGTACGGCCGGCGTCTACACGCTGTCCGTCCTCGTCGGCATCGGCCTCTGGCAGCTGCTGGCCATGAAGTACGGCTCCTCCCTGGTCGCCTCCCCGCAGGAGACCCTCTCGGCGGCGCGCGAGTTGGCGGCGGACGCCACACTGACCAACTCCATCATCGCCTCCAGCCGCCGGATCCTGATCGGCTGGGGACTCGGGGTGCTCGTCGGCGCACCGGTCGGCCTGCTCGTCGGGCAGATCCCGATCGTGCGGCAACTCCTGGAGCCCTACATCGAGTTCTTCCGGTTCATCCCGCCGGTCGCCTTCGTGACGCTGGCGGTGGTGTGGCTGGGCATCGGCGAGTCGTCGAAGGTCGTCCTGATCTTCTACACGGCCGTCTTCATCGTCACCCTGAACACGAGCGCCGGGGTGATGGCCGTGAGCGAGTCGAAGCTGCGCGCCGCGGCGAGCCTGGGGGCGAGCCGCCGGCAGATCCTGCAGGGGATCGTGCTGCCGTCGACCGTGCCGCACATCGTCACCGGGGCACGCCTGGCCATGGGCAACAGCTTCCTGACCATCGTCTCCGCCGAGATCGTCGCCGCCCAGGTCGGGCTCGGTTCGCTGATCTGGACCTCCCGCAACTACGGCAGGATCGACTGGGTCTTCGTCGGAATCATCACCTTGGGCATCCTCGGGTTCGTCTTCGACCGCGTGCTGCGTGTCGTCGCGTCCCGGGTCCTGCGTCGATACGGAGTGAAGCTGTGAGCCTTGGAACATCGCGTGCCCTGGTCCTGGAGCAGTTCGGTGCCCTGCCCCGGCCGGTGGATCGGCCGGTGCCCGAGCCGCGGCCCGGCCACACCCTCGTACGGATGCGGGCGGCCCAGGTGGCCCACCTCGATCTCAACGTCATCGACGGCAAGTTCGGGATTCTCCCGGACCTTCCGGCGGTGCCGGGCACCACGGGGAGCGGCGTCGTGCTGGCCTCGGACACCCACCCCGAAGGCAGCCTGGTCAGGCTGGGCGGCAAGGGACTCGGGATGCGCCGCGACGGCTGCTGGGCCGAGCACGCGCTGGTGCCGGACGCCGCCGTGGAGGCGGTTCCGGAGGGCACGGACCCTGCTCTGGCGTGCAGTTACTTCTCTCCGGTCGGCACGGCCTGGGCGGCGGTGCACTCGGTCGCGGAGGTGCGGCCGGGGGAGCGGGTGCTGGTGACCGGGGCGGCGGGTGCGGTCGGGGCGATGGCGGTGCAGGTCGCCGCGCGCGCCGGGGCCGAGGTGGTCGGGGTGGTCGGCCGGCCGGCGAAGCTCGGCCATGTCCCGGCTCCCGCCAAGCCGGTGCTGGCGGCCGAGCTGTCCCCGGAGTCGGTGGGCGGCCCGGTCGACGTGCTCATCGACACAGTGGGCGGTCCGGTGCTGAAGGACGCGCTCGCACTGGTCCGCCCCGGCGGACGCACGGCACTGGTCGGCTACACCGCAGGCCGCGACTTCGGCGTGGACCTGGCGGACTTCCTGCTGGCCGACGTGGCGTTGCTGCCGGTCAATCTGATGCGGCGGGGCAAGGAGGTCGCCGCGGACGCCGAGCGGCTGCTGGCGGATCTGCGGACGGGGGAGCTGACCCTGGCGATCGAGCGCCATCCCCTTGACCGGTTGGCGGAGGCCGTGGAGCGGCTGCGGACCGGGGAGGCGGTCGGCAAGGTGGTGCTCGATCTGACCTGAGAGGTCTGATCCCGGACAGAGGACTGATCCCGGGATCCCGAGGCCTGAGGCCTGAGCCCGACGAGCCTCACCCCAGGACGACGACCGCACGGCCCCGGCAGCACACGACGTCGCCGGGGCCGGCGTCGCCGACACAGTGCTCGACCAGGTCCAAGGTGATCTCACCGCTGACCATGTCCACCGTGCGCACGGTGCCGGTCACCACGAGCCGGTCACCGACGTACGCCGGCGCCCGGTTCTGCCAGCCGACCTCCCGCACCTGCCCGCCCACGCCCGCGAACCCGGCGGCCGCACGATGGAACAGACAGCCGTGGAGCTGCGCCATGACAACCGGCCCGGACAGCCCCTCGGAGCGTGCGAAGCCGGTGTCGTAATGAATGCGATGGGTATTGCGGGTGACCGCACCGAAGCGGAGCAGAGTGATCGCGTCGGCCGTCAGCTCGACCGGCGCCACGCGCTGTCCCACCGAGACCCGCTGGACGTGAGCAGTCATCGGACGATGAACCTCTCCGTGACCTCGACCATCGTCCCCCGTGCCGAGCCGTACGTCTTCTCGACCGTGAGCAGCAGGAAGCCGTCTCCTGTGCCCTTTCGTTCGACCGCCGTCAGGGCATGGCGCATCTCGATCCGGTCGCCCGGCCGCACTTCGCCCGTCCAGCGCACGTCCTGGCCGCCCGCCATGAGCCGAACGCCGAGCCCGTCGGTACCGGGAACCTCGTCGCGGTACATGCCGTCCGGCCTGAACTCCGTCGCGTCGGCCCCGGGCGCCCCGCGCAGCAGGCTGACCGCGTACATCGGGTGGACGGAGAAGTCGGCGTGCTGGGGATCGACCAGATGCGGTGCGCTCTCTCCGGCCGCCCGGGCGAACTCGGCCGCGTCCTCGGCCCGTACGACGCCCAGGGACCGTCGCTCCCACATCCCGATCGACGCTCGGGCCCGCTCCTCGGCCTGTTCCAACGCTGCTGCGGTCCGGGACACGCGCTGCCTCCCCACTGTGATCCGATTCCCGGACGTTAAGGACCGCCGGTTCCGGGCCGCCATGGAAGCGGCTCGCTCAGCGGACCGTTCCCCTTGGGCGGAGATCGCCGCCACCACACCATCGGTGCATGGACCTCAAGGACATCCAGGCGCCCCCGGAGGGCACCTACGCGGAAGCGGACGGCGTCAAGTACCACTACGTCGAGCTGGGAGAGGGCAGCCCCACCGTCTTTCTCCACGGCGGCGGCCCCGGGTGCACCGGCTGGTCGGACTTCGGGCAGGTGGCGCCGCTGTTCGCCGCGGACCGTCGGTGCCTCCTCGTCGACATCCTGCAGTACGGGAAGTCCGCCAAGCCCGTCATCGAGGGCCCCATGTGGGACTACCACGCCGCCAAGACCGTCGCGCTGCTCGACACCCTCGGCGTGGAGCGCGCCGACTTCGTGTGCAACTCGTGGGGCGGCACCATCGCCCTCGACCTGGCCGCCAAGTACCCCGAGCGGGTACGGTCGTTGGTCATCACCGGCAGCATGCCCGTCTTCTACGGTCCCCTCGCCCCCCTGCCGGAAGGCGGCCGCCGAGGACGCAACGCCCGCGACGTGTACTACGGCGGAACCGGCCCCTCCTGGGAGAAGATGCGCGAACTCATCGCACGCCTGGAGTGGTACGACCCCGACGCCGTCCCCGACGCCACCGTGACCCTGCGCCACGAGCAGAGCCTGGACCCCGAGGAGACCGCGCTCGCCGGTGCCTCCGACAACCCGCGCGGCGACTGGCAGGACCTCACCGCCGAACTCGGCCGGATCGCGGCTCCCACGCTCTTCATGTGGGGCATGCAGGACGCCTTCCTGACCCCGGACTACCCGCTGATGCTGGCCCGCATGGTCCCCCGGGGCAATCTGCACGTGATGAGCCGGGCCTCCCACCATCTCCAGGAAGAGCGGCCGTACGACTACTACAGCGTGGTCACCGGCTTCCTGAACCAGCGGCACAACTGACCCTCCTTGGAGGAGACTTGAGCGAGTCGGCTCTGCGAGTCGTGGAACTGTCCAGCCCCTTCGCCCGGTTCGCCGGCAGGCTGCTGGTCGGACTCGGCTTCGAAGTGGTGTTGGTCGAGCCCCCGGAAGGCGACGAGACCCGGCGCGAGCTCGACGGTGACGCGTTCGTCCACTGGCATGCCGGAAAGCGGTCGGTGACCGTCGATGCCGCCACGCCGGACGGAGCCGCCGGCCTGCGCCACCTCCTGGAAGGCGCCGACATCCTGCTCGACGGGACCACCGACGGCGCGGAGGCGATCGCCGAGGGACTCGATCACCTCGTACACGTACGCGTCACCCCCTTCGGCCTGGTCGGCCCCCGAACGGACTGGCAGGGCACCGACCTCGTGGTGGCCGCGCTGGGCGGCATGCTCGCGCAGGTGGGCGACCCGGACGGTCCGCCACTGCGGCTGCCGGAGAACCAGGCGGAGCAACTCGCGGGCGTCAACGCGGCGGTCGCCGCCCTGCTCGGCGTGCGGGCCAGGCGTAGCGGCCCGGGACAGCTCATCGACGTGTCCGCGCAGGCCTGCGCGGCGGCCGCTCTGGAGGCCGGAACCCTCGCCTACCTCCACGAGGACCGGGTCCCGCCGCGCCCCGGGCGGGTTCATCCGCTGGTGCCGCACGGGCTGTTCCGCGCCGCCGACGGCTATCTGGGCGGAGGCCTCGGCGGCAGTCCCCGAATGTGGGACGCGCTGCTCGACTGGCTGCGCGAGGAGGGCGCGGAGGCCGACCTCGGCGAACCGCGGTGGCAGGACCCGGTCGAGCGCAAGAAGCACCAGGAGCATGTGTTCAAGGTCGTCCAGGACTTTGTCGGGGGATGGCCGAAGGCCGACTTCGCGGAGCGGGCCCAGGCCAGGAAGCTGCCCTGGGCCGCCGTCGACCTGCCCCATGAACTGCCGGACAACCCGCAGCTCAGCGCCAGGGGATTCTTCACCAGGGTGGGGGAGCGGACCGACCTCGGGTTCCCCTTCGCGTTCCCGGAAGGCCACCGGATCCAGGACCTGGCCGTTCCGGGTCTCGGCGCGGACCGGAACCTGCTCGACGAGCATCGTCCGCCCCCTCCGGTCGCGACCGCACAGGACTCGGTACGCCCCGCCCTGGACGGTGTCCGTGTCCTGGACCTGACCTGGGTGCTCGCCGGCCCGTACTGCACCAAGGTCCTCGCCGACCACGGCGCCGAAGTGATCAAGGTCGAGTCCGTGGGCCGGCCCGACCCCACCCGGTTCGCGCCCTTCATGCACCTGTCCCGGGGCCCGCACACGGACCCGAACACCAACGGCTACTTCAACGAGGTCAACCGGAACAAGCGAAGCATCGCGCTCGACACACGGACCGAGGAAGGCGTGGAGGTGCTCCGCGACCTCATCGCCCACTGCGACGTGCTCGTGGAGAACTTCAGCTCCACGGTCATGAAGAAGCTCGGTCTGGGGTATGAGGCGCTTCGTGAGATCAACCCGCGCATCGTGTACGTGAGCATGTCCGGCATGGGGCACACCGGCCCGCGCAACGGATGGGTGTCCTATGCCGACACCGTCTCGGCGAGCGCGGGGCTGACCGGCCTGACCGGCTGGGGACCGGACGATGTGGTCGGAGTGATCTACGGTCACGGCGACATCGTCGCGGGCCTGCACGCGGCGCTCGCCACCGTCGCCGCCCTGGAGCACCGCGCCGAGACGGGTCGCGGTCAGCACATCGACCTGTCCCAACTGGAGGCGATCACCGCCCACATGGGGACCAGCCTCGTCCGCGGTCGAGAGGCGGAGCCGATCGGCAACGCCCACCCGAGCTGGAGCCCGCAGGGCGTCTACCGTTGCCTGGGAGCCGACCGCTGGCTGGCCGTCAGCGTGCGCGACGACACCGAGTGGGCCTCGCTGTGCGAGGTGATCGGCCGTCCGGAGCTCGCCACTGATGAGCGGACCCGTACTGAAGAGGGTCGCAGGCGCGTGGGCGCCCTGATCGACGGCGTACTGGGCGAATGGACCCGTACGATGCCCGCCGACGCCGCCGCCGAACTGCTCCAGGCACGCGGTGTCCCCGCCGGGGCCGTACAGGACGGCCGTGAACTCGTCGAACACGACCCGCAGTTGAGGGCGCGCGGCTTCTACGTTCGCAAGGAGCACCCGGTCGCGGGCGCCTTCCTCCACGAGGGCGTCCCGATCCGCCTCACGCGCACGCCCGGCGGTGTCCGCGAGCCCGCGCCCGTACTGGGCGCCGACACCGACGCCGTACTGAGCGAGGTGGCGGGGTTCTCGGCGGAGCGGATCCAACGCCTGCACGACAGCGGCGTGTTGCGGTGAACGGCACCATTCCCGGTCTCCTCGACACGGCCGCCGAGGAGTTCGGAGACCGGGTCCTCCTGCGGGTGGGGGAGGTGACACGGACGTACCGGCAGTCCCGTAGCGCGGCGGCCGAGATGGCGGGGGCGCTCGCGGCGCGCGGGTGCCGCCCCGGTGACCGGGTCGCCGTCATGGCCGGCAACCGGATCGAGTTCGTCGACCTGATCCTCGGTTGTGCCTGGCTCGGCGCGGTGCTGGTACCGCTCAACACGGGCCTGCGTGGCCACGGGCTCCGCCATGTCCTGCGCGAGTCGGAGCCCCGGTTCCTGCTCACGGAGGCCGAGTTGGCGGACCGGGTCGTCCAGGCCGGTTATCGGGGGACCCTGTGGGTGATGGGCGCGGACGACATTCCGGCGCCGGGGGAGCGCCGCGCCATCCCGCCGGCCCCGGTACGCCCGGACGACACCGCCTTCGTCCTGTTCACTTCCGGCACCACGGGGACGTCGAAAGGCGTGCGCTGCCCCCACGCCCAGACCGTCTGGTGGGGCCGCAACGTCTCGGACTCGCTGCGTCTCACCGCCGACGACGTGCTCTACACCTGCCTACCGCTGTTCCACACCAACGCCCTCAACACTCTCGCGCAAGCCATGGCCGTCGGCGCGAGCTGCACGCTCGGCGAACGCTTCTCCGCCTCGCGGTACTGGAACCGGGTGGCCGAGTCCGGCGCCACCGCCGTATACCTGCTCGGCGCGATGGTGCCCATGCTGCTGGCACAGCCTCCGGGCCCCCACGACCGCGCGCACCGGGCATGGCGCGGCCTCTCCCCGGCCACCCCCGGCGCCGCGTGGCAGCCCTTCCGCGAGCGCTTCGGCGTCACCCTCGTCGACGGGTTCGGCTCCACGGAGACGAACCTCGTCATCGGATCGACCCCCGCATCCCAGCGGCCCGGCCGCATCGGCACCCTGCGCGACGGCTTCTCCGCGCGCGTGGTCGACGAACACCTCACTCCTGTCCCGGACGGCAGGCCCGGCGAGCTCGTCGTACGCAGCCATCACGCATTCGCCTTCTCCACCGGCTACTTGGGAGACCCGGAAGAGCCCCCCGACTCCTGGAGACGTACGGGCGACCGCGTGATCCGCGAACCCGACGGCTGGTTCCGCTTCGTCGACCGCGTCAAGGACGTCATCCGGCGCCGTGGCGAGAACATCTCCTCGCGCGAGGTGGAGTCGGCGATCCGCTCCCATCCCGCGGTCGCCGACGCCGCGGCCTTCCCGGTGGCCTCGGAGCTCGCCGAGGACGAGGTCATGGTGGCGGTGGTCCCGCGGCCGGGCCGCGCACTCGATCCCTACGACCTGGTACTCCACTGCGAGCACGAGCTGCCCGCTTTCGCCGTTCCCCGGTACATCGAAACCGTCGAGGAACTCCCGCTCACCGAGACGGGCAAGATCCGCAAAGCGATCCTGCGCGAACGGGGCGTCACGACCCGCACTTGGGACCGCGCCGCCGAGGAGAAGCGAGAGCGCGAGTTCCCCGTCCCCGGAGTCAGTCCGCCGCCACCCACTCCGAGATGACATCGGCGAACTCCTTGGGCAGCTGCTCCGGCAGGGGTACGTGACCGCCGGGGACGACCCGCGTCTCGCAGCCGAGTGCCGCGGCGAACTTCTCCAGTGAGGGCAGGGAGTAGTGGTCCCCGGCCGCGCACACGGCGAGCGTCCGCGCCGTGATGTGGGCCAGACGGTCCTCCATCACGTACCGCTGCACCGCCTCGTGCCCCTCCTCCACCCGGTCGAGGACGGTCAGGGCGTCGACCATGAACCGATTGAGAGCGGCCTCCTCCCCGTCCCGGTAGAAGCCACGGCGCCGGTTCCACAGCTCCACCAGATGCGAGCCGTCGGGCCGGGGGACGACATGGTCGACGGGCTTGCGGCGGTCGGCCGCACGCCGCTTCTCGTCGTCGACGAAGGACGTCGCGGAGAGCAGCAGACTGGAGACGCGGCCCTGGTAGCGGGCGGCGAGTTCCACCGCGATCACACCGCCCGTGTGATGCCCGACGAGGTGGAAGCGCTCCAGTCCCAGCTCCTCGATCAACGCACCGGCGGCGTCGGCGAAGCGCTCGATCGAATGCGGACCCGCGGGCTTCGCGGACGCACCGAAACCAAGGGTGTCCATGGCGACCGCCCGGTGCGCGGCTCCGACCAGCGGCAGCACGTCGAGGTACTCGGTCCACGAGCGCGGCGTCTGATGGAGCATCAGGACAGCCTCGCCCGAACCGCATTCGACGTAGTGCACCTGACCGAAGGCGCTGGGCACATAGCCGCGCAGAAGGCCGTCCGTCATGGTGAGACCTGCTTCATGATGTGACCTGCTTTCGTCGGCGATGGCGAACACTGTGCTCACCGCCGGAACCCGGCACCAGCCGACCGGTCCGCTGTCCGAACCGCTCACCTTGGCCGGCTCGTTCTTCGGCGCCATGCTCCCTCGTGAATCTGTACGGCAGTGACGCGGAGGTGTACGAGTGAATGGCTCCCTGCGGGCCGTTGTGGTCGGGGCCGGGATGATCGGCGCCGTCCACGCAGGAGCGATCCGTGCCGCGGGGGGTGATCCGGCCGGGGTGGTGGCTTCGACGCCCGAGCGCAGTGCGCGGGCGTCGAAGGAATGGGGGATGCCCGGGCACTACCCGGACTTCGAGTCGGTGCTCGCCGACGACAGCGTCTCGGTGGTACACGTCTGCACGCCGAATGCCCTGCATGTCGTGCAGGCCGAGGCGGCGTTGCGAGCGGGCAAGCATGTCATCTGTGAGAAGCCGCTGGCGACGTCGGCGGCGGACGCGGAGCGGCTGACCCTGCTGGCCGACGAGTTCGGGCTGTTGTTGGCGGTGCCGTTCGTCTACCGCTACCACCCGCTCGTACGGGAGATCCGCGACCGCCGACTGCGCGGTGAGTTCGGTGCGTGGCAGCTGGTGCATGGGAGCTACCTGCAGGACTGGCTGCTGGGCGAGGAGGCGACGTCGTGGCGGGTGGATCCGGCCGAGGGCGGGCCGTCGCGGGCGTTCGCGGACATCGGCTCGCACTGGTGCGATCTGGTGGAGTGGGTGGCGGGAGTCCGGTTCACCGAGCTGACCGCCCGAGTGAGCACCGCGTTCGCGGCCCGGCCCACCGAGGATGTGGCCACTGTTCTGCTGCGCACCGGTGACGGCGTGCCAGGCACGTTGACGGTGTCCCAGGTCTCCGCGGGCCGCAAGAACCGGTTGTGGTTCGAGCTGGACGGCGCCGGCGGCAGTGCGGTCTTCGACCAGGAGAACCCCGAGACCGTCTGGCTGGGCGCCCAGGACGGCGCGCGGTTGCTGGTCCGTGATCCGGAGTACGGAGCGCCCGAGCAGCGGCGGTTGTCGCGGTTGCCGGCGGGGCATTCGCAGGGGTACGCCGACTGCTTCCACTCGTTCGTGGCCGATGCGTATGCGGCGATCGAGGGCGGGGTACCGGAAGGGCTGCCCACCGGGGCGGACGGGGTGCGTGCGGCGCGGCTGGTGGAGGCCGTGCTGCGCTCCGCCGCCTCCCTGGCCTGGACCGACGTCGATGACACCCCCGTAGTTGTGGAGGCCTCCGTATGAAACTCGGCATGCTCACCGCCTGTCTGCCCCAGCTCTCCCTGGCCGAGATCGCCGCCTGGGCGAGCACGGCCGGTTACGAGGCGCTGGAGGTGGCGGCCTGGCCCGCCACCGGTGGCCGTGATTTCGAAGCCGCGCACCTGCCGGTCACCACCTTCGGGCCCCGACAGGCCGACCAGACCCGGGAGTTGTTGACACACCACGGCCTTCAGCTGTCAGCGCTGGCCTACTACGAGAACAACCTGCACCCCGACGCCGGGCGCCGGGCGGAGATCCACGCCCACCTGAAGAAGGTCATCGAGGCGGCGGCCGCGTTGGAGGTGCCGTATGTGGGCACGTTCGTGGGCCGTGACTGGACCCGGCCGGTGGCGGACAACCTGGCCGAGGCCGGGAAGGTCTTTCCCGAGCTGGTGGACTATGCGGGAGAGCGCGGTGTCCGGATCATGATCGAGAACTGTGTGATGGAGGGCTGGCACCCGGACGGTTACCCGGGCAACCTGGCCTACTCGCCGGAGCTGTGGGAGTGGATGTTCTCCCTCGGCCTCTACCTCAACTGGGATCCCTCGCACCTGACGTGGATCGGGATCGATCCGGTCCGGACGATCGCCCCGTATGCGGAGCGGATCGTGCACGCCCAGGCCAAGGACCTGCAGATCCTGCCCGGTGCCATCGACCGCTACGGGGTGTTCGGCAAGGCGGTCCGGCGTGAGGATCCGTGGGACACCGGCTGGTGGCGCTACCGGGTCCCGGGCCGGGGCCAGGTCGACTGGAACGCCGTCGTCGACGGCCTGTACGAGCACGGGTTCACCGGCACCCTCTCCGTGGAGCACGAGGACCCGGTGTGGAGTGGCACCGAAGCCAAGGTCAAGACCGGTCTGGAGATCGCCCACCGCACTCTGCGGCCCCTCATCGCGTCCTCAGCGAACGCGGGGCTCGGGAACGTCGATGAGAACTAGCGACGCCGCCGAGCGTGTGAGCTTTTCCTCGATGCCGTGATGGCGGCCGGTGTCCAGTGCCAGTGTCAGCAGTCCGCGGGTTGCTGACCTGGTGAGGGGTGGATCGGACGGCACGTCGGTCGGGCCGAGGAGTGCGCTGAGATCGAGGAGTACGGACGGCTGTTGCGGCTGTTCCGTGGACCGACGTGCCTGTCTCGAGACGTCGCGGTGGATTGTCCAGGCGTCCGCTACCGGGCCCACGTGCCCGAGCTTGTCGGGGTTGATCACCGCGCGGATCGTCTGGATCCGCCCGTCGAGTACGTCGAGCGCCACGATGTTGAGGACCTCGCCGTCCCGGTCGCGGAAGATCGCGCCCGGCTGTCCGTCGACCTCGTGCGGTGCCATGTCACGTCGATCCGGGCCATCCGGGGGAAGACCGAGGCGAGCAGCCGGAAATCGCCTGAGTGTCAGCGCCCGGTCCGGTCGCGGCGGCAGTGCAGGAAGAGATGGGGCTCGGGCTCCGCGCTGGGGTGGTCCGGGGTGAATACGGCGCTGTGCCGGGCCAGCACCGTCAGTCCCGCCGCCCCCACCATGGCGGTGAAGTCCTCCTCGGCGAAGCTCGTCGCACGGACCGGCTGGCCCATGAAGACCAGTTCGGCGTCCTCCACGTCCGCGGGCACGGTGGCCAGCACCAGATGCCCGCCGGGCCTCAGGGCCAGGGCCAGGCGCCGCGTCAGAGCCGACTGCTCGTCTCGGGTCATCTGCAGCAGCGAGAAGACCACGCAGACGCCGTCGAACGAGTCCTCATCGAGCGGGAGATCCCGGATGTCGGCGCAGCGGAACTCGGCCTCGGGGACCTGACGAGCGGCGAGTTCGACCATGACGGGTGAGACGTCGACGCCCAGCACCGAGTGCCCTGCCGCGATGAGCGTGGCCGCGGTGGGCCGCCCGGTGCCGCTGCCCACGTCCAGCGTCCGCGCGCCGGGCGGCAGCCGCTCGATCAGCCAGTCCAGCGCGGACAGGTGCGCGGGGGCATGGGCGAACGCCTTCTCGTAGTCGGAGCCCAGCGCGTCGAACAGCACGGCAGCGGGCGGCCGTTGGTCCTCGTGCCTCACGTCGGTGTCCTTTCGTTCGCCGACCCGCATCGTCGCATCCGCCGGGCGCGGGCCACAACGGCCGCCCGGTACGCGTCCCGGCGGGCGGGGCAGGGGAGAATGAGGGCCGTACCAACGGTCGACCTTTGCGAAGGAGCGGGAATGCAGGATGTGCGAGCGGGGCAGGCCGCCGGGCCCGAGGACCTCATCGATGTGGCCCGCCTGGTCACGGCGTACTACGCGCTGCACCCCGACCCGGCCGAACCGGGGCAGCGGGTGGCGTTCGGCACCTCGGGACACCGTGGCTCGTCCCTCGCGGCGGCGTTCAACGAGGACCACATCGCGGCCACCAGCCAGGCCATCTGCGAGTACCGCGCCGCCCAGGGCACCGACGGTCCCCTCTTCCTCGGCGCCGACACCCACGCCCTGTCCGAGCCCGCGCGGATCACGGCACTGGAGGTGTTCGCCGCCAACGACGTGAGCGTCCTCATCGACCAGGCCGACGGCTACACGCCCACCCCGGCGGTCTCGCACGCCATCCTCACCCACAACCGGAACCGCACGTCCGGCCTCGCCGACGGCGTGGTGGTCACCCCTTCGCACAACCCGCCCGCCGACGGAGGCTTCAAGTACAACCCGCCGAACGGCGGCCCCGCCGGTTCCGAGGCGACCTCCTGGATCCAGGACCGCGCCAACGAGATCATCACCGGCGGCCTGAAGGACGTACGGCGCATCCCCTACACCCGCGCCCTGGCCGCACCGGGCACCGGCCGCCACGACTTCCTCGGCACCTATGTGGCCGACCTGCCGAACGTGCTGGACCTGGATGCGATCCGGGCCGCCGGTGTGCGGATCGGCGCCGACCCGCTCGGTGGCGCCTCGGTCGCCTACTGGGGCCGGATCGCCGAACAGCACCGGCTCGACCTGACGGTGGTCAACCCGCTCGCCGACCCCACCTGGCGGTTCATGACGCTGGACTGGGACGGCAAGATCCGTATGGACTGCTCCTCGCCGTACGCCATGGCGTCGCTCATCGAGCGGCGAGACCGGTTCGACATCGCCACCGGCAACGACGCCGACGCCGACCGGCACGGCATCGTCACACCGGACGGCGGCCTGATGAACCCCAACCACTATCTGGCCGTGGCGATCTCGTACCTGTTCTCGCACCGGGAGCAGTGGCCCGCGGGCGCCGGGATCGGCAAGACCCTGGTGTCGTCCAGCATGATCGACCGCGTCGCGGCGGACGTCGGCCGCCCACTGATCGAAGTCCCCGTCGGATTCAAGTGGTTCGTGGACGGCCTGTCCGACGGCACGCTCGGCTTCGGCGGCGAGGAGTCGGCGGGCGCGTCCTTCCTGCGCCGGGACGGCTCGGTGTGGACCACCGACAAGGACGGCATCACCCTGGCCCTGCTCGCCTCCGAGATCACGGCGGTCACGGGGAGGACTCCGTCGCAGCACTACGCCCAGCTCACCGACCGCTTCGGCGCCCCCGCCTACGCGCGTGTCGACGCCCCGGCCTCTCGCGAGGAGAAGGCCCTGCTCGCCAAGCTGTCTCCGCGCCAGGTCACCGCCGACACCCTCGCCGGAGAGCCGGTCACCACGGTGCTCACCGAGGCGCCCGGCAACGGCGCCGCCCTCGGCGGCATCAAGGTGGCCACCGCCAACGCCTGGTTCGCGGCCCGCCCTTCGGGCACCGAGGACGTCTACAAGATCTACGGGGAGTCGTTCCTGGGCCCGGACCATCTGCGCCAGGTCCAGGAGGAGGCCAGGTCCGTAGTGCTCGCGGCGCTCGGCGCCTGACCCGGCCGTCAAAGACACCGCCAACCACCGGGCGGCCGAGTCATGATGCCCCTCGCCCCGGCTCTCACGATGGTCAGTTGAGAGAGGCGGGAGTGTCGCCCCGTCGCTGTCCCGTCGCTGTGCCACCGCGTCAGGTCGCTCCTCGCGGAAGTCCTCTCAAAATCGGAGGGTGGATCCCCGAGCTCGTGTGGTCAGCCGGTCCAGGGCCGCCACTGGTCTTCCCGCACGGCGTCGATACTGCTGCGCCACACCAGCGCCCCGCCGATCAGGCCGGGCTTGTCCCGGGTGGCCAGGGCCGGGGCTTCGAGCATGTCGGCAGCCTCTTCCAGGTAGCTGACCAGCGTGTCGAGTTCTTCGCCGGGGGCTTCGTTGTAGCGGGACCAGCGGCCCAGGTAGCCGGTCGCGGCATCCAGGTACAGGCCTGAGGTGCGGTCAGCCGCGCCGTAGGAGACCACCGGAACCCAGGCTGCCTTCCACACGGTGATCCGGTCGTATTCGGGGCGGCGGGCGTTGAAGGTGTCCTCGTGGGCCTGGGCGTCCATCCAACTTCGGTAGGCGGCGGCCACGGCGTCCAGGGGCATCAGAGCCTCATTGCCCGGCAGGCATCCCCAGCCATTGGCCCCGTCGTCACCCGCGGTCAGCATCCACAGGACGTGCAGCTCGACGGGTATCTGAATGCCGAGGTCGCCTTCCAGGGCGGCGATGGCGGCGGGGCCGGCGCCGGGGCGGAGCGCGGCGTAGGAATCGGGGGCGTTGTGCTGGAGCCAGCCGGTGATGCGCCGCCAGGCATCGGCGACCTCCCGTACGGTGACCGCGGCGGTAGCGGGGTCGGCTTGCTGGTCCTGGTCTCGGCCCTGCTCCCGCTCCCGGTCATGGGCGTCCGTGGAGGGCTCGGTGGAGGGGATCGCTCTCAGAAACCGGATCTCGATCCGGTCCAGCTCGCGGATGTACCCGACGGACAGGTCGGGGCAGTCCTCGAACATGTCGCCGTCAACCGTCACGTTCAGGATGCCGGGCAGCCCAGAGGGCCGGCCCATGTCAGGGTCGTCGGTCAGCTGGCCGGCCAGGGCCTTCAGCGCGTAGGGAACGTCGGCCCCGAGCTGGGCGGCGGTGTCACGTACGTCCGGCTGGATTTCGACCTTCACGGGCTGGTGCTCCTTGCTGGTCGGATGGAGGGCGGTGTGACCTCGATCGCTGGACGGCCAGTGACGCTTCGGTCTCCACTGGTCGGACGGCCGTGACGATTCGCAGTTGACCATTATGTCGGCCGGTGGTCGGCCAATTGGGCAGGTCGCCGGTCTGAGGCGGCGGTAGTCGGCTGTTCGGGTGGTGTCGCTGATCCGGTCTGCCGGCAGCTCGGTCTCCCGGTCGTTGAGAAACAGGGCCAAGGGCCGGTGTTGGTTGCTGTCTCGTCGACCTCGTCGACCTCGTCGACCTCGCCGACCTCGACGCCGGTACGCCCAAGCTGTCGCATGCGCATGGTCCCCTGTCCCCCTTTCCAGTTTCCGGTTCGCTTCTGCCGGGCCGCCGCGCGGCGCATGGCGGCCCGGGCCGATTGTTGCTCGGTCGGATGTGGATCAGTCGTCGGTGGATCAGCCGTTGTACGGGGCCGCCACGTCCAGGACCCAAGTCACGCCGAAGCGGTCGGTGAGCATGCCGTAAAGCGGTGCCCACTGCGACGATCCCAGGGGCTGCACCACGGTCGAGCCCTCTGTCAGCCTGTGCCACAGGGCACTGACCTCGTCTGTGTCGTCACCGCGCACGGAGACGAAGAACGGGTTGCTTCCCCGGTCCCAGGGCAGCTGGGAGGGCACGTCGTAGGCCATGACGTGGAAGCCGTTGTCGCCCGCCACCTCGCCCCACACCACCCAGTCCGCCTCGTTCTCGTTCTGCGCGTTGCCCATGTCCTTGTACGTGACGGCGGCGATGCGCCCGCCGAAAACGGACTGGTAGTAGTCCAGCGCCGCCCGTGCGTCGCCCTGGAAGTTCAGGTGGGTGGTGGTCGTGACGGACATGGTTTTCTCCTTGCTCGTGGTCGGCGAGGTGCGCCGCTGGGGCGATGGAGCCTTGCGGGCGGCAACCTCGTGGCCAGGGGCTATGGCCTCGCTGGCGGATCTTGATATTCACCATTCCACGAGTAGCGGACAGGCTGTGTCCTGTAATGCGGGCAGAATGGGAGCATGCAGAAGACGTCCTCGCGGCTGCTCGCGCTGCTTTCGCTGCTTCAGACGCATCGCGACTGGTCTGGTGACGACCTCGCCGAGCGGCTCGACATCACTCCGCGCACGGTGCGCCGCGACATCGACCGCCTGCGGGAACTGGGCTACCCGATCCTCGCTTTCAAAGGGCCATCCGGCGGCTACCGCCTGGATGCCGGCTCGCAACTGCCCCCGCTCCTGTTCGACGACGGCCAAGCCGTCGCCCTGGCCCTCGCCCTGCAGTCCGCGGCTACCAGCCCCACGATCGGCGAAGACGCCGCACGGGCCCTGTCCACCATTCGCCAGGTCATGCCGTCCCGTCTGCGCCAGCGCATCGACATGCTGCGGGTCACCGCCGTCCAGTCACCCGAGACCGGCAGCGCCTCCCTCGTCGGCACGCAGCTCCTCATGGAGGTGAGCCGCGTCATCCACGCCCGTGAGGAGCTGCGCTTCGACTACGGGCACGACGCCACCGGCCTCGCCGAGCAACCCCGCCGGACACAGCCCCACCACCTCGTCACCTGCCGCGGCCACTGGTACCTGATCGCCTGGGACCTCGACCGTGCCGACTGGCGCACCTTCCGCGTCGACCGCATACGCCCGCGCACCCCGACCGGCCCGCGCTTCACCGCACGCGATCTCCCCGGCGCTGACGTAGCCGCGTTCGTCGCCGGCCGATTCCGGGGCACTGACGGCTCTACAGCCGACTGGCCCTGCCACGGCGAAGTCATCCTCAACCTCCCCGCGCAGGCCGTGGCCCCCTTCGCGCAGGACGGAATCGTCGAAGAACTCGGCCCCGACCGCTGTCGCCTGTCCCTCGGCTCCTGGTCGTGGACCGGGCTTGCCGCCGCTATCGGCCGCTTCGACACCGAGATCCAAGTCATCGGCCCACCACAGCTGACCGGTGCGTTCGCCGAACTCGCCGCGCGCTACGCCAACGCCGCAGGCACGGTCCGATCGGCCCCGCCCCCGGACGCCGAAACCTCGCGCTGAGGCACACCGCGTCAGACCGGCCCTGCTCACACCAGGCGTCGAGAAGAGCGCTCAGCGGTGACGGACAGAGCCCCCATCTGCCCAGTAGCGCTCATTCTGAACGAACACGATCTCGATGCCTGCGGCGACTCCGGTCACGCTCTGGCCTCCTTCGCGACGGCCACTCCCGCCCGGAGCGCGGCAACGGGATCAGCCGCCTCGTCCAGCTCTATGAGCACGGTGTCGGCGCCGGGGGTGAGTGACATCGCGGCGGCCCATCCTCTCCAGTCCACGATGCCCGTGCCCAGTTCGGTCATGTAGGGCTGCTGCTGGGCGAAGACCGTTTCGTCGATGGTGAGTTGGACGTCGATCGGCTTGACCGCGTCCTTCCAGTGCGCCAGCGCGATGCGCTGGGAGTGGCGACGGGCGACAGCGACGGGGTCGCCTCCGCCGAGTGCGATGTGGCAGGAGTCGGGGCACAGCGACACGTAGCGTGGATCGGTCAGGGCCATGAACAGGTCGATGTCCCTCTCGTACCAGAGTGTGCTGTTGGACTCCGTGTGGAAGGCGAGCTTCACACCGTGCCGCGCGACGGCCTCACCGACCACGTGGGCGATGTCAGCCATCCGGGACATGTACGCGGCATCGACGAAGAAGGGCGGGCGCGTCCCGAACGTCGCACGCATCGGCAGTCCGGCGACGAGAATTTCCGCCCCCACGTCGGCGAGGAAAGCCGCGCGTCGCTCGGCGTCGGCGACGATCGCTGACAGGTTCTCGCTGTGCCGCCAGTCGGGGTATTCGCTCGCGGCGATGAAGGCGCTCACGACGGACAGGCCCCGGGCCGCCAACTCGCGGCGGAACGACGGTGCGTCGCCGAAGGCTCGCAGCGCCGAGTCGATGTCGCCGGGCGCGAAGGTCAGCTCGATGCCGGTGACACCGGCATCGGCCAGCGCGTCCATCACCCGCTCCCAGAAACGCTCAGGGTTCTTGACGGCCCAGTCACGAACGGCGTCGGCGGAGTCGAGACCCCAGAAACCCGGGTGGTAGAAGGTGACGATGTCGGTCGCGAAACGTGGTGCCACGATGTCTGTCTCCGGGCGGATCGAGGGTGTCATTCGGCACCTCCGCGGGCGTTGTAGACGACGAGGCCGTCGGCGTCGACGGCCTCCCGGTAACTGCGGAACACGGCAAGCGCCTCGTCCCGGAGTACGTCCTGTACGACCTCGATGCCGCGTGCCTCGAACTGCTCGGCCCAGTCCGTGCCGAGCGGGCCCTCGTCGAACGTGGTGATCTCCTCGAGTTCCGGGCCCTCACCGGCGACCACGAGACCGCGCACCCCGGACCACATCGCCGCGCCGTAACACTGAATGCACGGACGCCAGTTCACGACCAGCTCGTGCGCCGGCATCCCATCGCCGCCGAGGTCCCAGCCGCCGGCCGCCGTCTGGGCCAGTCCGAGCGCGACGACCTCGGCATGGGCGCTCGACACACCGGAGCCGAGCACGACGTTCACGCCGACCGAGACGATCCTGCCCGTGCCCTGCTCGGCGACGAGTGCCGCGAACGGACCGCCGTTGCCCTCACGCCAGTTGCGATCGGCGAGGCGGTGCACGAGGCGCATGCGATCCTCGCGGTCGGGGATGACGGCGGGCACGGCGGCCAACTCGTCGTCGATCCACGCCGGCAGCGCCACGCGGTACTCCTTCGCGATGTCGATCACGGTCGACCTTCCTCTCAATTGCGCATTAAATGCATCAAAAGGCGCATTGATATGCGGTTCGATATGCGGCTCGATGCGTGACTCGATGCCTGACTCAATATGTGGCGAGCGCGGCGTTTCGTTCGGCGACGGCGCGGGCGGCCCGTACGGCGGTCACCGCGCCGGTCAGGGTGACGTTGGCGGCCATCGCGGTGGGGATCACTCCGTTCCCGGCGAGGTAAAGGTTGTCGAAACCCCACACCCGGCCGTCCGGATCGCACACGCTGGTCCCGTCGTCGGCGACGCCGGCCCGGACGGTGCCGGTCTGGTGCAGCGACGAGCCGGGCGGGAGCAATGCGCGTTCGGTCGCGGCATCGAACGCGCCGAACTCCTCGGCGAGGGACCGGACTTCGTCGAGGGCCCGCCCGATCAGCGTGCGGTCGGCGTCGGAGTAGCCGAACTCGACGCCGATCCGCGGCATCCCGGCGAGGTCGGTCTCGGTCGTGGAGAACACGAGCCGGTTCTCGGGGCGTGACTCGATGGGGGCGAGCAGCGAGAGACCGACGGAGTGCGCGAGGGGACGGCCGTCCTCATCCACGTACGTGCGGTTCATGATCTGGCCGTGGAACGGCTGTGCCGCTCCGTTGTGAGGCAGCCAGAGCGAATCCGTGCTGAACTCACCCACCCGCGGCAGGGGCAGGTCGTCGAGGTCGATGCCGAACCGGTCGAGGTCGAGCAGCACTCGGGCGGTGATGAACGCGTGCTCGTTGAGGTGGCGACCGAGCGCCTCGGGCCGGATGCCCGAAGCGAACAGCAGTTGCGGGGTGCGCAGCGCGTCGGCGCACACCACCACGGCGCCCGCGAGGAGTTCCGACTCGGCTCCGTCGGCTCCGTCGGCGATGCGACGCAGCCGGGCGCCGGCGACCCGGCCGTCCGAGAACGTGAGCGCCGTCGCGAGCGTTCCGGTCGCCAAGGTGAAGGCCGGGTCCCCGCCCGTCGCGATCGCGGGAAAGATCGTCCCCGGAGCCGTACGCCGCATGGGACCCGATGCCGTCGGGGTGACTGCCATGGGCATCGGCTGCGGCCGCCGATCATCAGGTCCGACGCCGTCGAAGCGTCGGCGCAGTACATCGAGCACCACCTCGCCGACCTCTGTCGGGCCGATCGCGGCGGGCGTGACCGCGAGCACCCGGCACGCGGCGTCCAGATCCGCCGCCCAGCGCGCCGGGTCGCCGAAGTCGAGCACCTCGTCTCCGGCGGGCCATGGCGTCGCGGCGGTCCAGTGCACGCCCATGCCGCCCGCGTTCCACGCGAGCGCCGTCGCGGGCATCGCCTCGGCGTCCTCGCCGAAGGCGAGCGCGTGGAACATGCCGGGCGTCAGGTCGGTGAGGCTGTCCGCGACATCGCGCACCACCTCGGCGCCCGTGTACATGCCCTGTATGCCGGTGACGACCTGTTCGTTGTAACGCGACCAGAGGACCGGGTCATCGACATCGTGCAGGTGAACGCCAGGGGTCTCGCCGATCGCGCTGCCGCCGTCAACCATGGTGATGCGCAGAGCTGGGTCGGTGTCTCGCAACAGTCGGGCCACGATGGATCCCATGATGCCGCTGCCGACGATGAGGACGTCGGTGTGGGGGGTGTCGGTCACAGTAGGGCTCCATGTCTTGTGCCACGGGTGCTGGTGCTGGTGCTGGTGGTGGCGGCGGGTGCTCGGCGCGTGATCACGTACTCGGGACGAGCGGGCCGAACAGCTCGGTGTCCATGCGGTCGAGTGCCAACTTGACGGCGCCGATGAGCGAGGCGTCGCGGCCCAGGCCGGTGGCGCGCAGCTCGATCGCGGGGGTGCGGGCGTTGCGCATCGCTTCACGCACCCGGGGCAGCAGCACGTCGGCCGCGGCTTCCAGACCGCCCCCGAGCACGATGAGCGACGGCGCTACCGTCCACGACAAGGTAGTGAGGATCGACGCGATGTTCTCCACGAATTCGTCGACCTCGGCGAGCGCGGTCGCATCGCCCGCCCGAGCCGCGTCGAAGTGGTCGAGCGCAATGCTCCGTTGGGCCGGTTCCGGTGAGGTGAGCCATGCCACGGGATGGTGCTCGACCGAGCCGGCCGGCATCGACACCGCCTCGACGATCTCGCCCGCGGCACCGTCGAGACCGCGGTGCACGGCACCTCGTATGAGGATGCCGAGACCGGTCCGGTTCCCGAGCACCGCCCACACGACGTTGTCGTGGTCACGGGCTACGCCCCGCCAACGCTCCGCGAGCGCACCGAGATTGGAGTCGTTGTCCGCGAACCAGGGCATCCGGATGCGTCGGGTGAGTTCTTCGGGCAGGTTCACGCCCTCCCAGCGCGTCGTGTGCACCAGGCGCCGCACGACTCCGTCGTCGTCGATCGCACCGCCGCCCGCGACCGCACCGGCTCGAAGGCGGTCCGTCGACCCGCCCGCGGCTTCGAGCGCCTCGAGCACCAGCGCCGCCGCGTCGTCGAGCGTGGTGTGCGGATCCTGGTAGGCGCGCAGCGGCCGGTGCGCGCGGCCAAGGACGCGGCCGCGTACGTCGGCGATGACCGCGGACACATCCACGGTGGTGATGTGCGCGGCCGCCAACAGGGCGTGTTCGGCCCGCAGTTCGTATCGGCGGGCGGGGCGCCCGGCGGAGCCGCTGGTCGGTACGCGCTCCAGCTCGGTCACCCAGCCCGCCTCGACGAGCGAGTCCAGAACGAGCTCGATGGTGCGGCGGGAGAGGCCGGCCTGCTCGGCGAGCGCGGTCAACGTCGTCGACCCGGCCGATACCGCCAGTGCGCGCAGGATGACCGAGGTGTTGACTCGTCGGACAGCGCTCTGGTTCATCCCGTTCATCCCGGACATCAGCACGTCTGCGCTCCCTCGGACGCCGCCCGTACCACGGGATCGAACACGCCCGTGGTGTCAGCCGCGAGCGCCGCGCCGGGCCGACCGTATTCGCGAGCCGGATCGCCGGGCTTCCCGGTCGCCCGCGCCCAGGTCGGCTCCTGGCCGGCGACGAACCCGACCAGATCGGCGTGCGTCAACGTGGCCAGTTCCGCGGGAGGGTTCGGTCCCAGCGCCTCAGCGACGCCTGGCGCGTCGAGTACGTCGAAGAAGAACGGGATGTCGACGCAGTGCGTTGCGCCGCCGAGCACGGGGGAGGGCCACTCGAAGGAATACAACCAGGTGCCGGCGGTGGCGTCGCGACGGGAGACCGCTGCGCGCTGGCAGGCGGCGCGGAACAGGGTGTCCGTCACGCGGGTACCTGCCGCGCGGGCGGCGGCGAGTTCAGCGGCGGCTTGTTCGGCGCCGAAGGAGCGCGGATGGGAGTTCTCGGGTGCGGCAGCGCCGTCGAACTCGTCGCCCGTCGCGCCGAGCAGCAGAGGTACGCCGTGCCCGTGCACGGTGAGTCCGTCGGTGATGGACACCGGCAGGACGTCGTCGCCGACGAACGGGCCGAGTACGAGAGGGGAGTCGGCCCGCTCACTCCGCAGGTCGAGGACACCCTGCTGAAGGTGCTCCACGGTGCGGCTGCCGAACCCGGCTCGCGTCGGCGGCACGCCGAGTCTGTCCCCGAGCCGTTCGAGGAAGGAGCGCGCCGCGTCTCCGCCTACTTCGAAGGTGCCACCGGACAGGCTGACCGCCCTGTGGAAGCGGCCGCGGCCGGCGGGCGACGAGAGCAGCGCGAGCACCGCCGCACCTCCGGCCGACTGGCCGGCGACGGTGACCCGGTCCGGATCACCGCCGAAAGCGGCGATGTTCTCCTGGACCCAGTCGAGCGCGAGCAGCAGGTCACGCAAGCCGAGGTTCGCGGGTACGTCGTCCAGCGGGGCGAATCCGTCGACGCCCAGCCGGTAGCCGACGGTGACGCAGACGACGCCGTCGCGGGCGAAGGCGCGGCCGTCGTACCAGGGACTGGCCGGGCTCCCCGCCAGGAAGGCGCCGCCATGGATCCACACCATGACCGGGAAGGGCACGCGGTCGTCGTCCGCGGCCGGAGCGACGACGCCGAGGTTCAGCACGTCATCGCCCGGCACCGACGGCTCCGGGACGGTGGTCGTGGCGAACAGCGGCACGGCTTGCGAGGTGGCACCGTGCCGGGAGGCGTCGTACGGCTCCGTGAACGGGCCGCGCGGCACCGGCGCGGCGAACCGCCGCGTACCGGTCGGAGCTTCGGCGAACGGGATGCCGAGGAAGCGCCGTACCCGGCCGATGCGACGGCCGATGACCGTGCCTGCGGGAGCATGCACGGTGACCGGCTCGCCGGGCGCGGCGAGTGAGTCCGTCCGATCCATCAGATCCATCAGATCCATCAGATCTGTCCGACGCGTCCGGTCATCCATCGGGGTCACCGCATTCCTGTTCCGGCGATGCCTTGCACGAAGTAGCGCTGCAGGAACAGGAAGAGGAGCAGCACCGGCAGCATCACGACGATCGCCCCGGCGAGCATCAGGCCGTAGTCGGTGACGTGTGCCGCTGCCTGACTGGTGGCGGCGAGGCCCACCGGCAGCGTGTAGCTGGACATGCTCTGAGCGACGATGAGCGGCCAGATGAAGTTGTTCCACGAGAAGAGGAACGACATGATCGTGATCGTCGCCACAGCGGGACCGGCCAACGGGAGGAAGACCCGGAAGAAGATCCGGAACTCACCCGCACCGTCGATCCGGGCCGCCTCGATCAGTTCATCGGGGATCGACATCGCGTACTGCCGCATGATGAATACGGACATCGGCAGGGCCACGCTGGGCAGTGCGATACCGGCGAGGGTGTCCGCCAGCCCCATGTCGACAGTGATCACGAACTGCGTGACGAACACCGTGGTGAACGGCACCATCATCGCCGCCATGACCGCGCCGAACGCGATCCGCTTGCCGGCGAAGTCGAACTTCGCGAGCGCGTAGCCGGCGGCCGATGCCGCCACGATGTTGCCGACCACCACGATGGTCGCGACCACGATGCTGTTGACCATGAACTGGGTGAAGCCCTCGGTCCTGAACAAGCGCACGAAGTTGTCGAAGGTGACGTCATGCGGAAGCCAGGCACCGGGATCGGAGCGGATCTCGTCAAGACTGCGCAGTGAGCCGCTGATCACCCACATGAACGGAAGCATCGTGAGCAGCGCGCACAGAACCAGTGCGCCGTACAGCAGGGGCCGGGCGACGGACCGGCGGCGCAGGGCGATCCGGCCGGTGGTCATGTCAGCGTTCTCCAACGCGGCGACGGCGGTCATGCGCGGGGCCTGAGCAGTCGGAACTGGACGAGACTCACCAGGGCCACGAGCACGAGCATCACGAAGGAAGCGGCCGAGGACATCGCGAACTCACCGGACCCGAACTGGCGGTAGGTGTACAGGGCCACCGATTCGGTGGAACCCAACGGGCCGCCGTTCGTGAGCAGGTACGGCTCGTCGAACACCTGGAGATAGAAGACGGTCAGCAGTACCGACACCATGAGGGTGGTGGGCACCAGCAGCGGCAGGGTGATGTGCCGCAGTTGCCGCCACCGGCCCGCCCCGTCGAGGGAGGCGGCCTCGTACACGTCATCGGGAATCGCCTGCAGACCGGCGAGGAACAGCACCATCGCGGTGCCGACGTTGCGCCAGACGCCGAGCAGGATGACCACCGGCATGGCCAGGTCCGGGTCGTCCAGCCAGTTCGGTCCGGCGAGGCCGACGGCGCCGAGCACCTTGTTGACGGTGCCGTCCTGGTTGAAGGCGTACTGCCAGATCAGTGCGACCGCCACGACGTTCGTGACGACCGGCGCGAAGAAGACCGTGCGGAACACACCGCGCAGGCGCCGGATGCCGGAGTTCAGCGCGACGGCCAGCGCGAATCCGATCCCCATGGTCAGCGGCACACCGACGACCACGAAGACACCGGTGTTCAGGAGGTCCCGTAGGAAGCTCGCGTCCCGGAACAGCCGGAGATAGTTCTCGAGTCCGGTGAAGTCGACCGCGAACGGATGACGTAGATCCGTACCCCGCAGGTCGGTGAGGCTGAACCCGAGCGCGGCCACGGTGGGGATCGCCGTGTAGAGCAGGAACACGAGCGTGAACGGTGCGAGGAACAGCCAGGCGACAGCCGTTCGACGGGCGCCCCGGGAACGACGCGCCTTGCGCGGCGTCCCCGGGACGATGGTGGTGGTCATCGATGGATCACTCCGAACCCGTGCCGAGGCTTTCGGCGTACGACTGGACGTTCGAGGCGGCCTCTTCGGCGGTCTCCGTTCCCTTGGCCACGGCTTCCATCTCCTTGCCCAGCCGGGTCGCGACCTGCTGCCAGGTGCTCACCTGCGGGAAGGCCCGCGTGTTCTTCAACTGCGTGAGGAAGGCGTCCAGCAGCGGCTGGTCCGCGATGGCGGGGTCGTCCCAGGCGGAGATGACGGCCGGCAGCGAGCTGTACGCCTTGTACTGCGAGACCTGGGTGCTCGGCTTCGAGAGGGCGCGGACGAACTTCCACGAAGCGTCCGAGTTGTCGCTGTCGGCGAGCACTCCCCAGCTGCCTCCGGCGGAGAAGGAGGCGCTGCTGGAGGCCCCGGCCGGCAATGGCGCGGTGGCGACGTGGGACGCCGTCCAGCCGTCCTTGCCCGCGGCCTTGTCGAGCTGACCGATGACCCACGGGCCCGTGATCATCGAGGCGGTCTTGCCGTCGGTGAAGTACGGCTGCGCGTCGAGGAACGTGGGCGTACTGGTGTCGGCGGCACCAGAGGTGAAGAACGACGCGTTGTACTTGATCGCGTCGGCCATCTCCGGCGTGTCGAGTGTCCATTTGCCGTCGGAGGAGAGCAGTGAGCCCCCGGCCTGCCAGGCGTACATCGCGGCGTCCTGGCCGTTGAAGACGTCCCAGCCGTTGTCGGCCCCGAGGCCGCGCCCGGCGCCGGCGCCCTGGAGGGCCTTGAAGAACGGCACCATGTCGTCCCACGTGGTCGGAGCCTTGACACCCGCCTTCTTGGCGATGTCGGAGCGGTAGACGAGTGCGTAGGTGTAGGCGTACCAAGGCACGGTGTAGGCGACGTCCTTGACCACACCGGCGCCCCAGAGACTCTTGAAGAAGCTGTCGGGGTCGACGAGATCGTTCGGAACGGGCTGAAGGATCGACGGATCGAGGAACTGCGACTGCGACTCGGGGAAGAACTGGGCGACATCGGGTCCCTTGCCCGCCGCGATCGCCGACTGGAGCTTGGTGTAGTACTCGGCGTTCGGGATCAGCGTGAAGTCCACGTCGAGGTCGGGGTTCTTGGCCTTGAAGGGCTTGATGACCTTGTCGAGCACGTCGGCATCGCCCTGGGCGGCCCAGACACTGATGGTGCCGGTGGCCGGGGAGTCGTCGACGGGCTTGGCGGCGCCTGTCGCGGCGGCGTCACCGTCGCGACCACAGCCCGCGAGGGCGAAGGTGCAGATGAGGGCTATGCCGGCGGTCAACCGTAGGGTGCGGGGTCGCAGGGAGTTGAGCACTCGGGGCTCCGTCTCATGAAGGCGCTGAGTACAGTCATGGGATTTCTGGGGGAAGTAGCTTTTTTGGCCGGATGGACCCGAACGACTCCGAGGACCCGAAGGACCCGATGGGTGCCATGGGACCTATGCGGCCGACAGCGAAGCTACGAATGATGTATTTCGGCCACGTGGCGGACCCGTCACGAATAATTTCGGAACTTGTAGCGAAATCGATTTCGTCACGCTCTGTCTCAACCATCGTCGGCCCGTTTGACCGGTTTTGGGATGCTGTGCCTGGCCGGCGCCGTTGGTGACGAACGCTGGAATCACGCTGAGTTATGGCTGGCGGCCCTCCACCTGGCACGCGATCCTGGCTGGTTCGGCAGAGGCGAGCGGAACGCGCTCAGAGAACGTCGGCCACCGAGAAGATTCCCGGCCCGCTGCTCCCGTACAGCACCTCGCCCACCAGCAGCGGTGGCATCGAACTCGGCGTCAGCTCCTCGAAGGACCGGCCCTGCGTGTCGAAGGACGGGGCGGTTCGCCCGATCTCCTTGCCGGTGCGCGGGTCGAGGGCGAGGATGCTGGTGTCCGGCAGGTTGACGTACAACCGGCCGTCGTGGATGGCCGGTTCGCTGAAGACGCGCAGCTCGCGCGAGCTGGTCCACAGTGGCTTCCCGCGTTTCACATCGAGCGCCAGCAGGGTCTCGTTGCCGTAGTCGAAGATGTACATGGTGTCGCCGTGCACCAGTGGCGGCGCTTCCGGCTCGACGCTCCAGGGGAAGTCGATACGGCGGGTCTTCCCACTGCTGAGGTCTTGGATGAAGAAGGCCGCGGAGACCCCGGTGTTGTCCTCCCAGCGTGCGTAGTACGCCGTGCTGTCGTGGACCGTGGCCAGCCACAGATCGCCCTCGGGCGCCTTGACGGTGCCCAGCGTCTCGCCCGTGCGTGCGTCGAGGCGGGCGATCCCGCCGGAGCCCCCGCGCAGATCGGCGTAGAGCATTCCCTCGGGCCCCTCGTGGAACGGGCTCGGTGAGGTCGAGGTCAGCTTGCGTTGCCACAGCTCCTCACCTGTGCCCGGTTCGTACGCGGCGAAGCGCGCGGTATCGGAAGGTCCGAGCTCGTCCAGCCGTACGAGCAGTACGCCGCTCAGGTACGCGAACTCGCCCACCGGACCGTCCAGATGCCACAGCCGCTTCCCGGTCCTGCCGTCGTAGGCGTCCACTCCCTCGGAGCGGTCGGCGCTGTTGACGTACACCACGTCGCCGTGGACGACGGGCTCGCGCATCGAGAAGCTGCTGACCTCCTTCTCACTCATCGGCTTCGTCCAGTCCACACGGCCCGTCGCGGGGCTCAGCCGCATCAGCGCGACCTGGGGGGAGGAGCAGAAGACACCGAGCGCGCTCGGCGTGCAGGACGGGCCGAAGGGCATCGGTTCGTCCTTGTCCGGCTCCAGCGCGTTGTGCCACGGTTTCCAGCCCGACGGCACCGAACCACGGGGCGCTGCCCGCGGATCGGCTCGGTCACCCTCGCCGACGGCGCTCGTCGGGGCGCCGCTCACCAGGGCCGCGGCCGTACCCCCGATGCCGAGAAGGGCCGCGCCGACGACGGCGATCCACAGCCTCTTTCCGCGCCGCTTCCGGCCAGCCTGTCCGGCCTCTCGGTCAGCCTGTCCGGTCGCTGCGGACGGCACCTTCACTGTTCCCGACAGCACGGTCACCGGGATCCTGGGCGGCTCCTCACCGGCCCCTCCGTCAGGCAGCTCCTCCGGCAGCCCGGCCAGTGCGTCCAGCACGTCACCCGAGGCCGGCCGGTCCGCGGGCTCCTTCGCCAGACAGGCCGACACCAACGGGCGCAGTGGCTCCGGCAGTTCGCCCAGCTCGGGCTCGCTGTGCACGGTGTTGTACGCGGCGAGATAGGCGTTCTCCGCCTCGAAGGGGCTGCGCCCGGTGGCCGCGTACACGAGCACCGCGCCCAGCGAGAAGACATCCACGGCGGAGCCGACCTCGCGCGGGCGGCTGAACTGCTCCGGCGCCATGAACGGCGGCGAGCCCATCACCATGCCGGTCTGGGTGCGGACATCGCTGGTGGCCGCGCGTGAGATGCCGAAGTCGATGACGCGTACGATCCCGTCGGCGCCCTCGCCCTCCAGCAGCACATTGCTGGGCTTGAGATCCCGGTGCACGACCTCCGCACGGTGGATCTCCCGCAGCGCCTCGGCGAGTTCGGTGCCGAGGCGGCGCAGCGCGGGCCAGTCCAGCGGACCCGACTCGGCGACTCGCTCGGCGAGCGTGCGACCCGGGACGAACGTCGTGGCCATCCATGGCCGCTCCGCGTCCGGGTCGGCGTCCACGACCGGCGCCGTGAACGCACCGCTTACCCGGCGCGCGGCCGCGATCTCCTGCCGGAACCTGGCCCGGAACTCGGCGTTGTCCGCGTACCTCGCATGCACGACCTTGACTGCGACGGCCCGCCCCGAGACCGATCTGCCGAGGTAGACGACGCCCATGCCGCCGCTCCCGATGCGCGATTCGATCCGGTAGCCGCCGACAGATCGTGGGTCGTCCTCGCGCAGGGTCACCGTTTCTCCTTCACCGGTTCCGGCCTGGACGGCTTCGGCCCGGACACTCCTGGCATGGACCGCTCACTCTGGGACCGCCCACTCTAGTGGCCGGTCGGTTCGCCCACTGTGCGAGCTGCCGCACCCGGGAGAAAACCGCACCGCCGCGGCAGCGCCGTGGCTGCTCCCGCCCGTACCACAGGACGAGCAGGAGCAGACTTGTTTCGCCGCCGGCTACGCGAGGCCGAGAGGGGTTCCTGTGCTTCCGTCGCCCGCGACGACTTGTCTACGCGCTTGTCGGCGCCGCCTGCTGCACGACCTCGAAGGACCACAGCGTGGACCCGCTCGCCGCCGGCTTGGGGCGCTCTCCGCCCTCAGCGTTCCCGCCCTGGTGGGCCGTCTTCATGGGGCCCTCCATCCAGGCCTGGAAGGATTCCTCGTCACGCCACCGCGTGTAGACGAGGTAGCTGTCGGTGCCTTCGACCGGGCGGAGGAGTTCGAACCACTCGAACCCGTCGGAGTTCTCGACGGCATGGGCACGGGAGGCGAAGCGCTTCTCCAGTGTCTCCCGCTGCTCGGAGGGGACGGTCAGTACGTTGATCTTGACGACGCTCATGGACCCATCCTGCCCCACGGCGACCGGCAGTCGAGGACCGGCTCGTACATCACGCGTCTTCCATCACGCGTCTTCGCGGGGGCGTCGCCCGGGCCGGGATCGCACCGGGGAACGTGACGGTCGGTTCGGCCGGTGTCGTCGCCTCCTTGCGGAACGTTCCGGACCTGGCCGCGGCCTCCCGACTGATCAGGGCCCTCGAGGCCGAGTGGTGACCGGCTCGAGGAACACGCACTCCACCAGCTGACGTGCTGAGGCGCGGAAGCAGCTCGCGTCGACGAGCTCATCACACCGCCCTGCGACCCCTGTTGGCGCAGGGGGCGCACTTGTGCGCACGTGCTGCCGGGCTGAGGAAAACGCTTGGACTCCGCGGGCGCCATCGCGGGACACTGCCATTCCTGGCCTGCCCGTACTCGCGCGTCGACGTCGGCGCGAGCTGCGCGGGGGCTCCGTCGTCGTGCCCCCGGCTGTCGGAGGACGACCCGAGCGACGCACTCACTCGAACTTCGAAGCTCCGCATGGCCCTTGAGGCAACGCCATCTCCCCGGAGAAGCACATGGCGGGCCGCCGCACGACAACCACGGGGTTGGGATGGGATCGCCTGAATCGCGCGAGATTCCGCCGGGCAGGGGCCCGGTGCTCCTCGCACTTCGTCACTACGGACGCGAGTTGGCCCGACTCCGGCGGTTTACGGTGCCCGCGATGCTGCTGCCGGCGCTGGGCAACATCGGTATCAGCTACATCGCGCCGCTGATCGTCGCCAAGCTCGTCGGCCGAATCGCCGACGACACCGGTATCGCCATCGGCTCGACGTTGCCGTACGTCCTCGGCTTCGCCGGTGTCCTGCTGCTCGCGGAGACGCTGTGGCGCATCGGCCTGCACTTCCTGAACCGCCTTGCCGCCCTCGGCGTGGAGCACCTGTACGTGATCGGCATGGACGAGCTGTTCGCCAAGGACGCCGCGTTCTTCCACGACAACTTCGCCGGAGCCCTGACCAAGCGGGTGCTGAGCTTCGCCTCCCGCTTCGAGGAGTTCGTCGACACGCTGACATTCCAGGTCGTGTCCAGCCTCGTGCCTCTGGTGTTCGGGTCGGTGGTGCTGTGGCGCTACGAACCGTTGCTCGTCGTCGGACTCCTGACGATGATCGCGCTGACGGCGCTGTGCGTGACGCCCCTCATCCGTCGCCGTCAGGCACTCGTCGACCAGCGCGAGGCGGCGATCGCCCGGGTGTCGGGCCACGTCGCCGACAGCCTGATGAACATGGACACGGTCCGGGCGTTCGCCGCCGAGGAACGCGAGGCCGCGGAGCACCGGTCACGCGTCGCGGAGTCGCGGCAACTCACACTGAGGTCCTGGGACTACGGCAACCTGCGCATCGACACGCTGGTCGCGCCCATGTCCATCCTGACCAACGCGCTGGGCCTGCTGCTCGCGGTCGCGCTCGGCGGGGGCAGCCTCGGCGTGGAGGCGGTCGTGGTCGCCTTCACGTACTACACCAACGCGACACGGATCATGTTCGAGTTCAACCAGATCTACCGCCGCCTGGAGAGCTCGATGACTGAGGCCGCGCAGTTCACCGAACTGCTGCTGAAGCCGCCGACCGTGCTCGACCCGGCGTCCCCGGAGTCGCTGCTGTCCCGGGCCGCCGACGTCCACTTCGAGCAGGTGACCTTCGCCCACGCGGGCGCGGGGCCGCTCTTCGAGGGGCTCGACCTGGCTGTGCAGAGCGGGGCGAAGATCGGTCTCGTCGGCCGGTCCGGCGGAGGCAAGACCACCCTCAGCCGGCTGCTGTTACGGATGACGGACATCGACGCCGGCCGGATCCTGATCGGCGGTCAGGACATCAGCAGGCTGCGCCAGGCCGACCTGCGCAGCCTGATCGCGTACGTGCCGCAGGACCCGGCGATGTTCCACCGCACGCTGCGGGACAACATCGCGTTCGCCCGGCCGGACGCCACCGACGCCGAGATCCGCCGCGCCGCCGAGGCCGCGCACGTCACCGAGTTCGCCGACGCGCTGCCGGACGGCTTCGACACCATGGTGGGCGAGCGCGGTGTCAAACTGTCCGGCGGACAGCGTCAGCGGGTCGCCCTCGCCAGGGCGATCCTGCGCGACGCGCCGATCCTGCTGCTCGACGAGGCGACCAGCGCACTGGACTCCGAGAGCGAGATCCTGGTCCAGGAGGCGCTCTGGCGGCTCATGGAGGGCCGGACAGCGCTCGTGGTGGCGCACCGACTGAGCACCGTCGCCACCATGGACCAGCTCGTCGTCCTCGACCGCGGACGGATCGTCGAGCAGGGCACGCACCAGGAGCTGCTCGCGTCGGAGGGCGCCTACGCGAAGCTCTGGCAGCACCAGTCGGGCGGATTCCTCGACGACAACCCTGTCGAGGAGAGCCCCGCGCGGGCCGACCTGCTCTGACCGCGAACACGCCTGTCCTGTTCGGCAGTCGAGCACGGTCGGGTCACTGGGCGCGCCTCGGCGCGATCAGCCGAGGCACACCACGAGCAGGCAGATCTGCGATGGCGCGGTAGTGGCCGGCGCGGGGCTTGGCTGCGACGTTCCCGGCTCCGTGCCGTTCGTGCCGTCCGCGCTGTTCTTACCGTCGGTGGCGGCGGGTGCAGGTGTCTGTGTCGTCGCCGCCTCGGGACGGTCGGGGACCGTGCCACCGGAGGCCGGGGAGGCGGTCTGCGGCTGCGGGGCCGACGTCGGCGTCGTACGAGCAGGGGCGGCGGCGTCCGGCTGAGCGCTCGGCGGCGTGGTGCGGGGCGGGGCGGCGGCGTGCTGACGACGCGCGAGGTCGGGCAGCGGCGGCTGTGCGGGTGACGTGGGCGAGGAGGGGTGAGTCCCGGGCCGTGTCGACGTTGGGCGGCTGTGCCGCGCCGACTGTTCCTCCTCGGGGCCGGCGCCGTTCGGCGCCGTGGCCGCTTGAGCGCGATCGCCGGGCTGCCAGTCCATCGCTGCCACCGTCAGGCCGCCTCCGACGAGTGCGACAGCGGTCGCGACCACGGCCCGGCGCTGGTTCTTCTTCCAGCGGGCCCGCTGGCGCCGTCGTGCCGCCCGTCCCTGTGGCGCCGACGGCACGGCCACGAGGTCGCCGGGCGGGGCGGTCTGCGGGGCATCGCTCATGCCCGCTTCTACCGCTGCCTCGTCTGCCATGGCGTGAAGTCGGCCGTCGTACAGCGTGTCGGAGGGGGCCGTGGACTCCCACGCGGCGGCTGTGCCCGTCGTCGCCATGATGGCGGGGGCTGGGACGGTGCGGCCGTCGGCGGTGGCCGGAGCGATGTCCGGGGCGTAGGCACCGCACCCGGGACACACCAGGGCGCCATTGAGATGCCGGCGACACGAGGAGCAGTAGTCCATACGGTCTTCCTGAGTTGACATGCCGTCGACCCGCCGGGCCGGGGGCCCGGTCACGTTCGTACATGGAATCGAGTGGCCAGCAACGCTAACGAGGCTTTGGAAAGAGTGTGTGCACTCTGTGTGAGGCTCCTGCGGGAATTCTCCGGGGGCAGGCAGTGGAGACTCGTCGACCACCTGCCCCCGCGGACCGGTCCGGCAGAGCAGGTGCCTGGCCGGACAGCGCTCACTGGGGGCCGGACTCCGGCTGCACCTAACTCGACGCGCTGCTCGCGAACCACCCCCGCGCACTGGGCATCGCCGAGCCCTCAGCCTCGACCACTTCACCCCGGAGCCGGCGTCGGCCGTTCAGCCGGCGGGCGCGGTGCTCAGGTGGTCAGTTCGGCGAGGTCGGCGGCGTCGAGGCGCAGCCCGGCCGCGGCTGTGTTCTCGGCGAGGTGTGCGGGAGAGCCGGTGCCGGGGATGGGCAGTATGTTCGGTGAGGTGGCGAGCAGCCAGGCTAGGGCGACCTGCGCGGTCGTCGCGTCGTGCCTCTTGGCGACCTGCTCGAGGCGGGCATGCCCGATCGGTTCGAGGCCGCCGCCGAGCGGAAAGAACGGCACGTAGGCGATGCCGTGTTCCACACAGCGGGCGAGTACGGCGGCGTCATCGTTGCGGTGCACGTGGAACTGGTTCTGCACCGCGGCGACCGGCGCGATGCCCAGCGCCTCGTCGAGTTGCGCCACATCGACGTTGCTGACGCCGAGGTGACGGATCAGGCCCTCCTCGCGCAGTGCGGCCAGTGCCGCGAACCGATCGGCCAAGCTCTCGCTGCCCGGCCCGGTCATTCCGCCGACCCGCAGGTAGACGAGGTCGAGCCGGTCGAGTCCGAGGGCGCGCAGATCCTCGGTTACGAGCCCGCGCAGTTGCTCGGGGCCGGCCTGGTCACGGGGTATTCCGTCCGGCCCGCGCAGCGGGCCGACCTTGGTCGCGATCAGCAGCTCGTTCGGATAGGGCGCGAGGGCCGTGCGGATCAGGTCGTTGGCACGTACCTCACCGCGAGCGTAGAAGCCGGCCGTGTCGATGTGGTCGACACCCGCCGCGATTGCCTGCCGCAGCACCGCGATACCGGTCTCCGGATCGCGTGCCGGCCCGCCGAGAGTGCCTGTCGGCAGCCGCATCGCGCCGAAGCCGAGCCGGTTGACGCGGCGGTCGCCGCCGAGCATGAACTGGCCGCTCGCTGCGGCCGTGTTGTCTGTCGTCATGTCTTCATCCTCGGCCGCGAGCACCGGCCGGCCCGCCGAATGGCAACCTGTTGCCACGATCGTCAGGGACACTGCGAGGGTGACCAACGAGACTACGCTGACGGTGCACGGTGAGAGGGAGCTGGCCGCGCGGACCGCCCATCTGTTCGGTGAGACGACGCGGGAGTTCTTCTGCGCCGCCACCGACCTGAACACCTGGGACAGGCCCGAGGCCAGAAGTGCGATCGGGCGCCGCCTGCGGACCAGGCTCGACGGCGGGTTGGTCGTCCGCAAGCTCCTCACGCCGGCCGTATTGGCCGACGAGGAACAGCGGCTGCACCTGTTGGGCGTCGCGGACGCCGGCGGGCAGGTCCGCATCCGCGCCGCGACCCTGCCGCACGAGACGATCATCCTCGACCGCAGAGTGATGATCCTGGCCGGCCGCCGTGACGCGCGCGGCCGCGAGTTCACGATCACCACCGCACCGGCCCTCGTCGAGGGCGTCCACGCGCTGATGCGGGCCACGTGGGACGCCGGCGTCCCCCTCTCCGACTACCTGTGCCCCGAGACCGACGGTCTGGACGCCGACTCGCTCGCCGTGCTGCGAGCGCTCGCGAACGGACTCACCGACGCCGTCGGCGCACGCCGCGTCGGCATGTCCGTGCGGACCTACCGCAGGCGGGTGGCCGAGTTGATGTCCGCGCTGGAGGCCGACTCACGGTTCCAGGCCGGCGTCAACGCGAGTCGGCTCGGTCTCACCGGCAGCTCAGGCGACGTCTAGTAGGGCGCGCAGATTGGTTGGCGCCGCAGGTGCAGAAGCAATGGCAGGCACTGAGCCTCAAGATCACTCGGGTACTACTCCCTGTGATCGAAACGAGGATGTCCGTGCCCGCGCTGCCACGCTGCGTCTGGTGGGACGTCAGCGAACCGCACGGGGCTCGCCCCGGAGGCCGGAAACAGTAACCCCATCTCGGTGTCTGATGCCTGAATCGCGGGCCTTGGACCGGTGGGACACATGGACTCGGGATCCGCAATATCCCCCCAGAGGAGTTGGCCCATGGCGACTGCCGTCGACCGTGAGCCCGCCGACGGCGAGTGGGAGTCCGACCTCGCCCTTGGCGAGACCGGCACCCCGGTCGGCAAGCTGGCCGCGCAGGTCGCGCGGCGGATCGAGGCGAGGGTGATCCGCCAGGGCTGGCCCGTCGGTGAGTCGCTGGGCTCCGAGGCGGACCTGCGTGAGCGCCTGGGAGTGAGCCGTGCGGTGCTGCGCGAGGCGGTACGGCTGGTCGAGCATCACCAGGTCGCCAGGATGCGGCGTGGTCCGAACGGCGGTCTGATCGTCTGCGCGCCCGACGCGGGCCCGGCGACCCGGGCCATGGTGATCTATCTCGAATACGGGGGCACCAGCGTCACGGACCTGCTCCAGGCCCGCCTTCTGCTGGAGCCGATCGCCGCGGGACTGGCCGCGGAGCGGATCTCCGATGAGACCCCTGTCGTCGGCCTCAGTATCCGGAGAACACCTTCCACCTCATCCGCGGCGCATTTCCAGCACGACCTTGCCCCACGGGTGACCGGACTCGACTTCGCGCAGCGCGGCAGCGGCCTCCTCGAAGGGGAAGACTCCGCGGACGTGGGGATCCAGGCGGCCATCCTCGACGCGACGGGCCAGCTCGGTGAGCGTCTTCGTCGAGTTCTGCCGGGAGAGTGACCGGGCGCCGAACCGCGCCGCCGTCTCGGGGGCGGCCACCGTGAGCATGCGGCACTCGGGAGAGATCAGTGCCGAGACACCGTCCAGCGCGTCCGCGCCCACGAGGTCGAGAACCGCGTCGACTCCGGTCGGGAGGACCTTCTCGAGCTGTTCGTCGAAGTCGTCCCTGTCGTACGCGATCGCCGTCGCGCCCAGCGACTCGACGAACTCGCGCTTGGCCGCGCTGGCCGTGCCGATGACCGACACCCCGGCCTCGCGCGCGATCTGCGCCGCCGCGACCCCGACCCCGCCGCCGATGCCCAGGATCAGCAGGGTCTCGTCGGCGAGCAGGCCGAGTTGGCCCACGGCGTCGTACGCCGTCCCGACCGCCACCGGCAGCGCCGCCGCGTCGGTGAACGACAGCGCGGCGGGCTTCAACGCGGTCTGACGAGCCGTCAGGAGAGCGAAGCGCGCATAGCCACCGCAGCCTCTGGCGCTGCTGCCGAACACCGGGTCCCCGACCTCGAACTCCCCGACGCCCTCGCCCAGTTGCTCGACCACGCCCGCGACCTCCCGGCCGAGGACGGCCGGCAGGTCGAGGTGAAGGAAGGCGCGGTGCATACCGGCACGGACCTTCCAGTCCACCGGATTGACGCCCGCCGCGTACACCTCGACGAGCAGTTCACCCGGCCCTGGGACGGGCTTGGGCAGCGCGAGGAACCGCTGCGTCTCCGGTCCGCCGTATCCGGTGAATCCGTATGCTTCGGGCACCGTTCGTCTCCTGGTTTCCTAGGGCCTGTGTGGGGTTGTGATCTGGATCAGGGAGCGGGGCGCGGTGCGTGCGATCGCAAGGCGCCGGAAGGCCCTCGTAGGGGAGCTACCAGGGCGTTTCGGCAACGCGGCGAGCGTGCGTGCCACGCCCCGCGAGCCCAGATCACAACCCCGCACAGGCCCTGGTGCTCCCTGGCGCTTCTTATCGCGCCGCGAGGCTTCGTCGCTGCTCCCGGCGTTCTCGCTGGCGGTCCGGATCGGGGACGGGAGCCGCGAGCATGAGCCGTTGCGTGTAGAGGTTCCGCGGCCGCGCTGTCACGGCGGCGGCGTCACCGGACTCGACGATCTCGCCGCGGTACATCACCGCCACCCGGTGGCTGACGCACCGTACGACCGACAGGTCATGCGTGATGAACAGATACGCGACCCCCGTACGCTCCTGGATCTCGATGAACAGGTCCAGCACCCGGGACTGGGTGGACAGGTCCAGGGCGCTGACCGGCTCGTCGCAGACGATCAGCCTGGGATCGCGGCACAGCGCCCGCGCGATCGCGATCCGCTGGCGCTGCCCGCCGGAGAACTCGCGCGGCAGCCGGCCGGCGGCGTCGGCGGGCAGGTGGACCTGGTCCAGCAGAGCACGGATACGCGCGTCCGCCGCTTCCCGGGCCACACCGGCGACCAGCAAGGGCTCGGTGAGGATGTCGCCCACGGTCATCGCGGGATTCAGGGAGGTGTACGGGTCCTGGAAGACCACCTGGATCTCGTCGCTGAGCGCGCGCCGCTCCCGACCGCTCAGCGTCGAGATCACCCGGCCCGCGTAGTGGATCTCGCCCTGGGACACCGGGGCCAGGCCGAGCACGGCGCGTCCGAGTGTCGTCTTTCCGGACCCGGACTCGCCGACCAGGCCGACGGTTTCGCCTGCCCTGATGTCCAGGGAGACACCGTGCAGCGCCCGGAAGGGCGGCTTGCGCCAGCCCTTGGCCGCGTACTCCACGACCACACTGTCGACTTCCAGGATGTTCCCGCTCGGCTCCCTCGTCTTCGAGGCAGCGGGTGTCACGGTCGGGGTCATACCTTCTCCTGGAGGGGTGCGGGGGCCGGCGCGGCGTCCTGGAGGGGCGTGCGGGGCGCCGCGTCCTCCAGCGTCGACGCCAGGAGCATCCGGGTGTACGGGTGCCGCGGCTCGGCGAACAGCCGCCGCACCGTGGCCGATTCGACGACTCGGCCGGTCTGCATGACCACGACGCGGTCGCAGATGTCGGCGACCACACCGAAGTTGTGGGTCACGAGGACGAGGCCCATCTGCCGCTCCCGCTGCAACTCGCGCAACAGGTCGAGCACTTCCGCCTGGACGGTGACGTCCAGCGCGGTGGTCGGCTCGTCCGCGATGATCAGGTCGGGGTCGCAGGACACCGCACCGGCGATCAGCACCCGCTGTGCCATGCCGCCCGAGATCTGATGGGGATACGAGTCGTACACCCGCTCCGGCCGGTCGATGCCGACGCGCTCCAACAGGGCGATGGCCCGCTTGCGCGCCTCCTTGGCCGAGATCTTGAGGTGCAGGCGCATGGGGTCGGCGAGTTGGGTGCCGATCCGGAAGGACGGGTCGAGGTTCGACATGGGTTCCTGAGGCACGTACGCGATCCGACAGCCCCGCAGGGAGTTCATGCCCTTGCGGCCGAGGCGCTGGAGGTCCTGTCCGTCGAAGGTGATCCGGTCGGCCTCGCACCCGGCCTCCGGGGGAAGCAGGCCGAGGACGGAGAAGGCCGTCTGGCTCTTGCCCGAACCGGACTCGCCGACCAGACCGACGACCTCGCCGCGCCGCACGCTCAGCGACACGCCGTCGACGACGGTGGATTCGCCGTCGCGGGTCGGGTACGTGACCCGCAGGTTCCGCACGGTCAGAAGGTCGTCGTCGGTCACCTCGCCGGTGTCCTCGGGCACTTCACCGGTGTTCGCGCGCGCTGTCGCACTCGCACTCGCTGTCGCTGTCCGCCCGGCCCGTCGTCCGGACACCGGGGCCCCGGTGTCCAGCAGTGAGTCGCGCAGGGCGTTGGCGAGCAGGCCGAGCGCGGCCACGGTGATCACGATGGCCAAGCCCGGCGCCACCAGGAGCGTGGGCTTGGTGTAGAGGTTGGTGAACGCGTCGTTGAGCATCGCGCCCCAGCTGGCCTGGCCCGCCGAGCCCAGGCCGAGGAACTCGATGCCCGCCTGGATGACGACAGCGACACCGAACATCTGCGCCGACTGGATGATCGTGGGCGCCTGCACCACTGGCAGGATGTGGCGACGCATGATGCGCGGATCGCCGAGACCGGAGACCCGGGCGGCATCGACGTACAACTCCTCGCGCACCGACGTCACCGAGGCGCGGACGAGGCGGAAGACGCCCGGCGCGAGGATGACGCCGAGCACCGCCATCGTCGCGTTGGTGTTGGGGCCGATGGCAGCGATCGCGACCAGGAGCACCATGATCGCCGGAGCGGCCATGAGGAGGCTCGCGACCCAGCTGACGACGGCGTCCAGCCGGCCGCGGTAGTAGCCGGCGAGCAGACCGGCCGGGATGCCGATGAACAGTGCGACGGTGACCGCGATGAACCCGCCGAGCAGGCTGACGCGTCCGCCGTACAGGAGCCGGGCCAGGACATCCCGTCCGACGCTGTCGGCGCCGAGCGGATGGCTCCCGCCGATCGAGGCGAACGCGTCGTTCAGGGACGACCGGGTCGGGCTGTTCGACGTGAGCAGCGGGGCGAAGGCACTCGACAGGACGATGAGCGCCAGGACCACCAGACACACGACCGCCACGGGGTTGCGCAGCAGACGGCGGACGAGACGGCCGCGGCGGGGGACCGGAGCGGCACCGCCGGGATTGCCTTCCGCGGCGGAATCCTGGGCGGATGCTTGGGCGGAATCTGCGGGAGGAACAGTCATCGCACTCGCACCTTCGGGTTGAGCCAGCCGTAGGCGACGTCCACCAGGAGGTTGACCGCCACGACGATGAACACCAGATAGACGACGATCCCCATGACCAGCGGGGTGTCGCCGTTGACGGTCGCCTCCACCGCCGCCGAACCGACGCCGGGGAGCCCGAACACCTTCTCGATGACGACGGCACCGCCGACCAGGGCGATGAACTGCAGTGACAGCACGGTGAGGGCGGGCGGTGCCGCGTTGCGCAGCACATGCCGGAACAGCACGCGGCGCTCGCTCAGCCCTCGGCTGCGCAGCGTCCGTACGAAGTCCTGGCGCAGGACGTCGATCACCGAGCCGCGAACCTGCTGGGCCGTCGCCGCGATCGCACCGATGGCCAGCGAGATGGCCGGCAGGGTGATCGACCGGATCCAGCCGTCGGCGGAGGTCGTGAGCGGTACGTATCCGGTCGCGGGCAGCCAGTTCAGTTCCACCGCGAGGGTGGCCGAGAGCATCAGCGCCATCAGAAAGCTGGGCACCGCGTAGCCGGCGATCGCCGTCAGCTGGACCAGCCGGTCGAGCCAGCCACGCCGGACAGCGGCGGCGACGCCGAGTACGACGCTGAGGACGGTGGCCAGGAGCAACCCCGTGACCACGATCGACAGCGACACCGGCACCTTCACCTGCAGGCTCGATGCGACCGAGTCACCGCTGAACCAGGAGGTGCCGAAGTCACCGCGTACGGCATGGCTGAGCCAGTCTCCGTACTGCGACAGCCAGGAGCGGTCCAGGCCCAGCTCGTGGGTCTTGGCCGTCACCTGGTCCTGGGTGGCCATGGTGCCGGCGATGTTGCGCGCGGCATCGGTCCCGGTGAGGCTCATCATCGCGAACGCCGCCGTCGCGAGTACGTAAAGGAGCACCAGACCGGCCAGGACGCGGCGGACGAGAAATGTCAGCATCGCGGTTTCCCTTCTGCCTCACATGGCGATGAGGGCCTCAGGACGCGGGCGCCATGTTGTAGATCGGCACGGCCGACACATAGGGCTGTGTCGTCACCTTGATCTTCTTCGAATTGCCCTGTACGGCGTCCAGGACGTCCCAGGGGGCGTTGAACGCGTTCGTCTGCAGATACGCGTTGATCTCGCGGAACGCGGTGGTCTGCGCGCTGCCCTTCGCCTGCTGGGCCTCGCTGATCATCGAGTTGAGCTTCGGATCGAAGTCCTTGGCGGGGTTCCAGGCGGCGTCTTTGGTGAGTTCGCTCTGGATGAAGTCCCACGGCTGTCCTGAGGCGAGCTTGAACCAGGACATCGCATACTTCCCGGACTGCAGGGCGGAGAACAGCTCGGTGAACGGAATCTTGTCGACCTTGACCTTGATGCCGATGTCCTCCAACGACTGGGTCATGACGGCCTGTTGGCTGGGTGCGACCGAGGAGACGTCGGGCATGGTCACGGTGAAGCCGTTCGGATATCCCGCCTCGGCGAGCAACTGCTTCGCTTTCGCCGGGTCGTACGGGTAGTTCTTCTCGAGCGACTTGTCGTACCAGCGGCTGCCGGCCGTGGCCATCTGCGAAGTCGGGCTTGCGTAACCGAGGTTGACCTTCTTGACGATGGATTCCCGGTCGAACGCGTAGTTGAGCGCCTGGCGGACCTTCACCTCGCCGAGGGCCGGCACGATCTTTCCGGCGCGGTCCCAGATGTAGAGGCCCTCGACGCTGTCCGCGTGCGCCTTCACCTCAAGGTCCCTGCCCTTGACCTGACTTGCGGCCTGGGGGGTGACGCGCGCCCAGTCCACCTGCCCCGCCAGCAGTGCGTTGAGGCGCGCGCTGGGGTCGCTGATGTTCTTGATGACGATCTTGTCGAAGGGGAACGCCTTCTTGTTCCAGTAGTCGGCGTTGCGGGTGAAGGTGTAGCTGCTGCCGTTGGTCGTGGCGGACTTGTCCAGTACATACGGTCCGGAGCCGACCGGGCCGCCCTTCGCCGTCAGGTTCTTCGGGCTGGCGATCATCCCTGACGGGTCGCCGAGACTGGTGACCAGTTGGGGGTCGGGTGCCGAGAGGCGGATGGCGACCGTGGCGGCGTCCACGGCGTCGACCGAGGTGATCGCCCGCAGCTTGCCCGCGGCCTCGTTCGAACCCTCCTTGTTGTGCAGGAGGTTGGCCTTGACCGCTTCGGCGTCCAGGGCGGTGCCGTCGGTGAACCTGACGCCGCTGCGGAGCTTCATCGTCAACGTGGTGCGGGCGCTGTCGTACGACCACGAGGTGGCCAGGTTGGGTGTCGGGTTGCCCTTCTTGTCCAGGCGGACCAAGGAGTCGAAGACAGGTTCGTAGTACTGGATGTTGTCGCCCAGGACCGCTGTCGCCAGGTCCCAGGGGGTGGCCGCGTTGCCGATCGCCAGGGTGAGCGTGCCGGATCCGGTGGCGGGGGAACTGTCGGAGCCGCCACTGCACGCGGTCACGGACACAAGGGTCAGGGCAGCCCCTGTGAGTGCGATTCTTCGCATGTCGTACCTCTCGTACTTCTCAATGGGTTGCTGTTGTTCGTGTGCGGTCCGGAGCTCCGGCCGGAGGGGGCTCCCTGTGCTCCTCGCCGGTGCCGGACGGTCAGTGCGACTGCTGGGCCCACTCGCCGCAGAGCCGGATGCTTTCCTCGGGGGTCGCCTGTGCGCCCTTGTCCACCTCGATGACGAGCCAGCCGTCGAAGCTGTCGGGCAGCGCGGCCAGCGTTCCCGGGATGTCGACCGAGGCGTGGCCGGGCTCGGCCCACAGACCGGCGAGGACCGTCTGCTGGTAGCTCCACCCCTCGGCCTTGCCGCGCTCGGCCACCTCGGCGTGGAAGTCCTTGACGTGCATGGCGGCCACCCGGTCGCCGTAGTCGCGGATCAGGCCGATGACGTCGGCGCCGGCCCAGCCGAGGTGGCCGATGTCCGGGCCGAAGGAGAGGACGTCCGCCGGGACGGTGTCGAGGACGTACCGGGTCTCCTCCTCGGTCTCCGCCCACGTCCCGATGTGCGGGTGGAAAGCGGCGTCGACACCGTTGGCCCTCGTGGTCTCGCCCATCCGCGCGAACACGTCGCGCACCCGCTCCAGCCGTTCGGGGGTGGAGTCGGCGCCGACCGCCGGCCGGTGCACCCGCGGTGCTTCCTTGGACATGCCCGTGGCCACGAAGACGGTGGGCAGGCCCAGTTCGGCCATCTGCGAGCTGATCCGGTCCGTCTTGTCGAGCAGCTCTCGCAGGCTCGCGTCGTCCAGGGGAAGCGGGCCCGAGATGTACCCCGGGGCGGGCAACAGGCCGTGGTCGGAGAGGAGTTGTCCGTACGCGGCCGTGGTCATGTCGGCGGGGACCTCGGCGTGCACCGAGCGGATGCCCGATTCCTGGATGACCTTGAACCGCTGCGTGAGGGATGGTGCCAGCGCGGGGTCGATCCAGCCGTCCTCGGTGGCGATCCACTGCAGAGGGTTGATCGCGATCTTTTCGGCGCTGATGGTCATGTGAGTCCTTCCCATGATCTTCCGGAGAGGCAGGCAGGGGTTGAGTCGGAGGAGAAGGGGAGCGGGGATGGGGATGGGGATGGGGAGGGGTATGGGGGATAGGAGATCCGGCGGGTCAGGCGGAGAATCGGGGCTGAGGGCGGTCGCAGGTGCTGGCCAGCTCCACGACGTGGCCCTGCCGGGAGGCCTCGTCCACCGCGCACAGTGCTTCGAGTACGTGGAAGGCGAAGGAGGAGTTCGCGCGGTGCGGCCCGCCCTCGACCGCGTTCGCGAGGTCGCGCACGCCGAGGCCGCGGCGGGCCTGCTCGCGGGTGCCCACAGCACCGAACAGCTCGACGACCGGCTCCAGCACCGTCCACTCGGTGTCGCCGTGCCGCCTGAGCCGCACGTCGCCGTCGAAGTGGTTGGGGTTCGCCAGGGACAGCGTGCCCTCGGTGCCGTAGATCTCCATGAACGGCAGTGCCGTGTCCCACACGTCGAAGCTCATCTGCATGGTCCCGATGACGCCCGAGGCGAAGGTGAGCACCGCGGCCGCGTGGGTGGGGACGGTGACCTCGATGGCGTCGACGGCCCGGTTCGGCGCGGTCACCGTCCTGACCGGGGCGCCGATCCGGCTCGCTGCGGTGACGGTCTGGATCGGGCCGAGGCAGTTCACGAGGATCGCGAAGTAGTACGGACCCATGTCCATCACCGGGCCGCCGCCGGGCCGGAACAGGAAGCGCGGGTCCGGGTGCCAGGCCTCGGCCTTGCTGTGGCTGATGAAGGCCGAGACGCCGATCGGTGTGCCGATCAGGCCGGCGTCGATGGCCTTCCGGGCCGTCTGGCTCGCGCTGCCGAGGAACGTGTCCGGTGCCGAGCCGAGGACGCGCCCGCTCCTGGCGGCCGCATCAAGGACGTACCGGCCCTCCTCGACCGTTGTGGCCAGGGGCTTTTCGACGTAGACGTGCTTGCCGGCCTCCAGCGCGGTGGTGATCGTGCGGGCGTGGTGCACCGGCGGTGTGAGGTTGACGATGATGTCCACCGACTCGTCGGCGTACAACTCCGTGTCGTCGCCCCAGGCCGGAATGTTGTGATCGGTGGCGGCCTGCTTGGCCCGGGCCACGTCGATGTCGCCCACCCGCACGATCTCCAGCTCCGGACAGTGGGCGGCCAGGCCGGTGACGTACCGGCCGAAGATGTTGCCGCTGCCCAGGATGCCGATCCGGTGCGTCTGCTTGGCCATGGCCATGGTTCCTCTCCAGGTGGCGATGCGCGGTGCGGGTGTGGTCGCTGGACGAACGGGGTTCGTCAGGGCTTGGGCGATCGGCGGCCCACACGGTGTGCGGGACTGCGGGCTGCCGGTCGTCGAGGGAGGAGACCGGTCGGCCAGTTCCGAAGTCCGTGTCTCGTTCTCGCTCGGTTGCCGAGTATTTAAGGGTTGTGTCGAGGGGCGGGACGAGGAGTGCGGTCCGCTGAGCAGAACACTCGCTGCCCGGTTATCGAATCGTGATTATCTTGCCTGACGGTGTGTCAGTTCATCGGTTCGTGAGAATGGTGATTGATCCCGCGCGGGAGGCGCGCATGGTCTGTGAGCTGGGCGGTTACGAAGGCGATGACGGTCCTTGACGCCTCGTCAGGCGTATGGGAGCGGCGTGACTTCGGTGTCGATGCGGTCCCGATGTCAGGAGGCCATGCCTCCGGGAAGGATCGGTCGCCATTGACGTCAGATCATCACCGTTGATAAAATCCAGCCTTTTTCAGGCCGTGACCAGTCTGGTCCTCACCGCAACTGCCGGTAACGGGCCACTCATTGGTGCACCTCCGCCGTCATCCAACCGGCCACGGACCGAACGCCGCGTATCGCATCCATCACCCTCGTTTAGTTCGCGGCGGCAGGGCAAGATGCCATTTTTAATTTTTCCAGCGGACTAAAAGTGGTGGAACATTCGGTGTGCGGGATTCCGTCACTCAACGAGGAACCGGCTTCTGGGGGTGCGATGAGGGCATTGACGCGGCAAGGCGCCAAATTTAGGGTCGGCCAAGTGCATAAAGGCGATGGCTATCTTGCCGATCCGGCTCTGCTGCCCGCGGTCCCCGTAGGGCTGCGCAGAGTGCTGGACCTCGTGGTGTCGGGCGAGGCGACCAGCCGTGCCGAGATAGCGCGGCGCAGCGGACTGGCCCGTTCGACGGTCGGCCAGCAGGTCGACCACCTCGTGGGGCGCGGCATTCTGCAGGAGCTCGAGTCCAGCGAGTCGGTGCGGGGCCGGCCACCACGCGTGCTGACGCTCTCGCCGAGGGCAGGCACCATCGCCGTGGCGGACGTCGACCTGCTGGCGTCACAGGTCGCGATCGCCGACCTGACGGGGCGGGTACTCGCCCAAGAGCCCGTGGACGTCCGGATCGACGCCGGTCCCGAGGCCGTCCTGGAGGCGGTGACCGAGCGTCTGCTGAACCTGCTGGAGCGCTGCGGGCGCGACCCGGACCGGGTTCGCGAAGTGGTGATGGGCCTGCCCTGCCCGGTGGACTTCCAGCGTGGCAGCGCGGTGCGACCCACCGGGATGCCCGGTTGGGACGGCTATGCGGTGGCCGAGCAGCTGAGCAAGCGTTTCCGCGCCCCCGCCGTGGTGGACAACGACGCCAACCTCATGGCCCTCGGGGAGGCTCGCCAGGACCAGGTCGACACCCCGCTGCTGTGCATCAAGATCGCCACCGGGATCGGAGCCGGAATCATCACCGAGAGCGGCGAGGTGTACCGCGGCGCGGACGGAGCCGCCGGCGACGTCGGCCACATCCGGGCCGTCGGCGGCGGCGATGTCCTGTGCGCCTGCGGCAACGTCGGCTGCGTGGGAGCGCTCGCCTCCCATCGGGCCATTCTGCGCGGCCTCGGCATCCCCGAGTCGACCGACGAGGATCCGTTGTACGGCGCGCACGCGCTGGCGGAACGCATCGCCGACAACGACCCGCCCGCCGTACGTGCCCTGCGTCAGGCCGCCACCGAGATCGGCGAGGTGGTGGCCATGCTCGTCTACATGTTCAACCCGCGCACGCTGGTCCTCGGCGGCCCGCTGAGCGAGCTGCGGGACGACCTCCTCTCCGGGGTCCGCGCCGTGGTCTACCAACGGTCCCTGCCCCTGGCCACCCGCAAACTGACCATCACCACGACGCAGTTCGGTGAGAACTCCGCGATCCACGGCGGCATCGCCCTCGCTCTCCAGCACATCTTCAGTGAACAGGGCATCGCCCGGATGCTGGTCGACGAGGTGGGGGAAGGCTGACGCCCGGGTCGCCCAATGAGGGTCCCTCCCGGAGGCGTTCGTACTCGAGGAGTGCCGTCGTTGAGCGTACGGGCCCGGCGGCGGTCGCGGCCGCGAGCCGGTGCTGGACGAGTCACCCGTCGGCAGCCGCCCGTCGGCGCGTCCCGTTCAGCGCCGGAGAGCGCCCGCGGCTCAACGATCAAGGCATCAGGTGGCCGCTTGGCCGCTTGGCCGCTGTTCCGGAAGTCGACCGGACTCGGCTCCACGCTGCCACATCCCGCGAGCGGCGTGTGCGTCAACTCCCGGGTCGGACAGGGGGATACGCAGGGGGTACATCGGCGTGGCCGACCCCGCGACGCGCCGAAACGCAAGGGCAACTAGCCTCGTTCTGAAGCGACTTCACCACCTGGAGGTGCTCGCATGAAACGACGTACGTTCATCACCGCGGCCACCGTGTCGATGGCCGCCGCCCAACTCGCCGGGCGGGCGCTGGCCGCACCGGCGGATGCGGGACGAGGCAGAGGTTGCGAGATCGTCGCCCGGTTCTGGGGTGCGATGCCGACGGGTGTCACCGTCTCGCGCCGCGGCCGCGTCTTCGTCAACTTCCCCCGCTGGGGCGACGACGTCCCCTTCACCGTCGCCGAGCTCCGCGACGGAAAGCCAGTGGCCTACCCCGACGCCGAGGTGAACCGCGAGAACGCGTCCGACCTGGCCGGACACTTCCAGTCGGTGCAGAGCGTCGTCGTCGATCCCGCCGACCGGCTCTGGATCCTCGACACCGGAAGCCCGTTGTTCGCACCCAGTTCGTACGGCGGCCCCAAACTCGTGGCCGTCGACCTGCGCACCAACCGGATCGTCCAGAGAATCCTCTTTCCCCGGGAGGTCGCGCAGGCCCACAGCTACCTCAACGACGTGCGCTTCGACCTGCGACGCGGACCCAGGGGCATGGCGTTCATCACCGACTCGTCCGAACAGGGACCGAACGGCATCGTCGTCGTCGACCTCGCCACGGGCCGATCGTGGCGGCGGCTGGCCGGCCATCCCTCCGTACTCCCGGACGAGAACTTCCTCCCCGTCATCGAAGGCGAACCCTTCATGAACCGCCCCGCGAACGGCGAACCCTCCCACCAGCACGTCGGCTCCGACGGCATCGCCATCAGCGCGGACGGCAAGCGGCTCTTCTACTGCCCGCTGTCGAGCCGCCGCCTCCACAGCGTGGACGTCGACGCCCTCGCCGACCCCGCGATCCCCGACGACGAGGTGGCCCGGACAGTCGCGTACCTCGGGCCCAAGCCCATGGCCGACGGCCTGGAGAGCGACGACAAGGGGCGCGTGTACGGCGGGGACATCGAGCACAACGCCATCTGGCGGAGGAACCCGGACGGCACCATCAGCACCCTCACCCAGGGACCCGACCTGATCTGGGCCGACACCCTCTCCGTCGCGTCCGACCATCACCTGTACGCCATCGCCAACCAACTCAACCGCCAGGCCAACTACCACGAGGGCCAGGACCTGCGGCAAAAGCCCTACCTCCTGGTCCGCGTGCCCATCGACGCGGGCCCGGTACTGCTCCGGTAGTCACCGGCAGCGGCCGAGGGGAGGCGGCGGCCATGGCCTCGTCGGCGCCGGCGCGGAGTTCGACGCCCGCCGTCAGTCAGGGGTGCCGTCAGCCCTGCCACTCTCCGCTCGGGCGCCCTCCTCCTCCACGGGCGGCATGAACGCGCGCAGCCACCGCTCCGTCTGGGCGACGTGGGCCTCGGCCGCGCCGGCGGCGGCGCCCGGGTCGTGGTCGGCGATCGCGGTGGCCAGCACGCGGTGGTCCGCGTCGCTCTTGCGCCGTAGCTCCGGGCCCTCTGGGAGAGTGAACACCTGGTACTTGCGGGAGCGGGCGCGGAAGACCGCGAGCAGCGAGGCGAGGGCGGGGTTTCCGGCGGCCCGGGCGATCTCGGCGTGAAAGCGGTGGTCGAGCTCCGAGGCCTCGGTGGAGTCGTCGGTGGCCTCCATGGCCTCGATGAGTGAGAAGAGCGTCCGCACGGTCTCGGGGGTTCGGCGTGCGGCGGCCTGGGCCGCGACATGCGGCTCCAGCACCCGCCGGATCTCGTACACCTCCAACAGGCCGGACAGCGGCAGGAGTTCGAGGGTCAGCGAGAGGCTGCCGATGACGTCCTCCGGCCGGAGCTGGGAAACGTAGGTGCCCGAGCCGTGGCGTGGCTCGATCACTCCCAGGGCCGCGAGCATCCGCACGGCCTCGCGCAACGACCCACGCGAGACGCCGAGTTCCTCGCAGAGCTCGCCCTCGGGCGGGATGCGCTCGCCCGCGCCGAGACGCCCGGACGCGATCATGTGCCGTAGGCCGTGGAACGCCTTGTCGACTGCGGACATCCGACTCCTCCCCTGGCGGGCCGGAGACGTCACCGAGGCCCTCGGGCACTGTAGCGAGTCATCAGATGTCTTGTATGTATCGACCAAGATTCATCTGATGACTTCTCCTGCATGGCCCTTGCGGGCCCCAAAAAGACCGTGCCAGGATGCCGAGTCATCATACGTCTCTTGGCGACGGTCTGATGTCCTGAGGTCTCATGCGACCCAGGTCCGGCAGATGTGGAGTGATGTGAGCGAGACCGAGGTCACCACCGCCCCGCGCCCGCTGCTGCTGGCCGACGGTCGGCCCGCTGCCCGGGCATGGTCGCTGGACCCCGCCATGAGGCACCTGAACCACGGCTCGTTCGGGGCGGTTCCCACGGTGGCGCAGGAGCGGCAGAACCAGCTGCGCGCGGAGATGGACCGCTCCCCGGTGGTGTGGTTCCCGGCGCTGCCGCAGCGGGTCGCAGCCACCCGGGTCGACCTGGCCGCCTACCTGCGGGTCGACCCCGACGACCTCGCCCTGGTGCCGAACGCCAGCGCCGGCATCAGCGCCGTGTACGCCGGCCTTTCCCGCCGCCGAGGTGGCGAGATCGTCGTCACCGATCACGGCTACGGCGCCGTGACCATGGGCGCCGAACGGCTGGCCCGGCGCTGGGGCGGCCGGGTCCGTACCGCCCGGGTGCCGCTGGACGCGGACGAGGAGCAGGCGTACGAGGCCGTGGCCGCCGAGTTGAGCGAGGCCACCGACCTCATCGTCCTCGACCACATCACCTCGGCCACCGCCCGCCGGATGCCGGTGGAGCGGATCGGCGCGGAGGCCCGGCGGCGGGGCACCCCGCTGCTCGTTGACGGCGCGCACGCTCCCGGTCTGCTCGCCGCCCCCCTCGACGGCGTGACGTGCGACTTCTGGGTCGGCAACCTGCACAAGTGGGGCTGCGCACCGCGCGGTACCGCCGCGCTGATCGCCCGTGGCCCGCTCCGGGAGGACCTCTACCCGCTCATCGACTCGTGGGGAGCCGCCGATCCGTATCCCGACCGCTTCGACCAGCAGGGCACGGTGGACGTCACCGGCTATCTGGCGGCGCCGACGGCACTGGACTTCGTCGAGCGCACCTGGGGCTGGGGAACCGCCCGCCGGTACATGGACGACCTGGCCGGCTATGCCGAACGCGTCGTCGGCGCCGCCTTCACCGAGCTGACCGGCGAATCCAGCGCTGTCGACGTGGGCCTGCCGGTACCCGGCATGCGACTGGTGCGGCTGCCGACGGGCCTGGGCGCCAGCCGCGTCGAGGCCGACGCGCTGCGCGACCGAGCGGCCCGCGAGCTGGGCGTGGAGACGGCCTTCACCAGCTTCGGCGGCACCGGCTATCTGCGGCTGTCCGCACACGTCTACAACACCGCCGCCGACTACGAGTACTTCGCCGAGGCCTGCGTCCCCGTCCTCGGCGAGTGGGCCCGCGCGGCCCGCGAGCAGCACAGCGCCCCGTAACGGCGCCGCACCGCAAACCCCCGTCCCCGAAGCGCCGCCGGCGCGGCCGCAGGCAAGGAAGAGGTCGGCACGATGAGAAGAAGGACGGCAGCTCTCGCCCTCGGCACGGCCGCCATGATGGTTCTGACCGGCTGTTCCACCATGAGCGGCGGTGCCGACGGCACGGTCACCCTCAATATGGTCGAGAGCCTGACGAACCCCGCCCGCACGGTCCTGCTGAAGGACCTCATAGCGGACTTCCAGGACCAGAATCCCAAGATCAAGGTCAATCTGATCTCACCGCCCACCGAGCAGGCCGACCAGAAGATGCAGCAGATGCTCCAGTCCGGCAGCGGCGTGGACGTCCTCGAAGTACGCGACATCACCGTGGGCCCGTGGTCGAACAACGGCTGGCTCTACGACATGAAGAAGGACCTGACGGGCTGGAAGGGCTGGCAGGCCATGACGGGGAACGCCGTCAAGGCGTCCGAGAACGCCGACGGCGAGACCTACTTCGTCCCGTACGGCTTCTACGGGCTGAGCCTCTTCTACCGCACCGACCTGATCAAGGAGGCCGGCTTCAGCAAGCCGCCGGCCACCTGGGCGGAGCTGCTGAAGCAGGCCTCCGCCATCCACGACCCGGCGAAGCGTCGCTACGGGTACGCCTTCCGCGGCGGGGCCAACGCCAACGGCAACGCCACCGCCGTCATCGAGGCGTACGTCGCCGACGAGATCGACCCCGCCAACGGCTTCAAGCTGAAGGACGGCAGCACGATCTTCTCCGCGCCCGAGGCTCTCGACGCCATGGACACCTACCTCAAGCTCTTCAAGCAGGCGTCACCGAAGTCGTCCGTGTCCTGGGGCTACCCGGAGATGGTCGAGGGCTTCTCCAACGGCTCGACGGCCTTCCTGCTGCAGGACCCCGAAGTGATCGCCACCGTCTCGGAGTCCAAGGCGATCTCGAAGGACCAGTGGGACACCGCCCCGCTGGTGGCGGGACCCAGCGGCAAGACCGTCCAGCCGCTGGCCACCGCCGGGTGGGGCGTCGCGGACGGCAGCAAGAACAAGGCCGAAGCCGTCAAGCTGGTCGAGTTCCTCTCCGAGGGAGAGGCATCGACGACCTTCACCAAGAAGAACAGCCTGGTGCCGATCCTCAAGTCGGCGACCGAGGACGCGTTCTACAAGACCGGCCCCTGGTCCAGTTACGTCACCATGACGGAGAACCCGGAGAAGTACCTCAACGTCAGCCAGCCGCGTGGCGTCGCCTGGTGGACCGAGTGGCAGCAGAAGGCCGACGCCGACGTGCAGAAGCTGGTGCTCGGCAAGACGACGCCCAAGGAACTGCTGGCCGGCTGGGACGCGTACTGGACCGAGAAGTGGGAGCAGGAGAAGTAGGCATGCCGGCCGCGTCCGAAGCGACGAGCACGAGTACGGGTTCGACGGAAACGATGAAAACGGCGTCGCCGGGCCGCTCCCGGTCCTCCCGGAAGGGGGGCGCCCCGCCCGGCCACGGCGCCGAACGGGGGCGCCGCAAGCCGGAGTTCACCTCCCGGCGCGGCCTGCTCATCGCCGCCTTCATGGCCCCGGCCGCGATCTTCGTGGCGGTGTTCACGTACTACCCCATGATCGCCGGCAGCCAGATGGCCTTCCGCAACTGGAACCTGACGGACCTGAGCGACACCTCCTGGGTGGGCCTGAAGAACTTCCGCGACGTCTTCACCGACCCCACCTGGGGCACCGTCCTTGCCAACACCGCGCTCTGGGTGTTCGGATCGATCGTGCCCCAGCTGGTGATCGGCTTCGCCCTCGCCCTGTGGCTGCGCCGGAGGTTCCGCCTCCGAGGCCTCTACCAGGCGCTGATCTTCTTCCCCTGGGCGATCTCCGGGTTCCTCATCGGCATCCTGTTCCGCTGGCTGTTCAACAGCGAGTTCGGCGTCGTCAACGACCTGCTGCAGAAGGCGGGGCTGATCGACGAGCCGGTCGCCTGGCTGGCCGACCCGGACAAGGCGATGTTCGCCGTGCTGGTCGCCAACGTCTGGTACGGGGTCACCTTCTTCGCGATCATGATCCTGGCCGCGCTGCAGTCCGTCCCCGACGAGCTGTACGAGGCGGCGGCGCTCGACGGCGCCGGCAAGGTGCGCACACTGTTCCAGATCACCATTCCGTACATCCGGGTCACGCTCGCGCTGACCGTGCTGCTGAGGATCATCTGGATCTTCAACTTCCCCGACCTGATCTTCGGGATGACCGGCGGCGGACCGAACAACGAGACGCACATCGTGACCACCTGGATGATCAAGATCACGCAGCAGGGCGACTATGGCAGGGCCTCCGCGCTCGGCCTCGTGGTCGTCGCCATCCTGCTGGTGTTCGCGGTCTTCTTCCTCCTGGCCACGCGCGAGAAGCGGGACGACAAGCGAGAGGTGAAGTCTTGATCGGCAAGGAGTCCACGGCCGGCCGGGCCACCAAGTTCACCTTCCTGGGGCTGTGGCTGGTCTTCACCGTCTTCCCGCTCTACTGGATCACCATCACGTCACTCAAGGCGCCCGGCGACATCTTCGCCTTCCCCATCGCCTACTGGCCCGAGCACTTCTCGCTGGAGAACTACAGCGGGCTGTTCGGCAAGGCCGACTTCGGCGTCTACCTCACCAACAGCCTCATCGTCGCGGCCGTCGCGGGCGCGGTCGCCACGGCGATCTCGATGCTGTCGGCGTACGTACTGGCCCGCTTCGAGTTCCGTACCAAGTCCGCGCTGCTGATGGCCGCCCTGGTCACCCAGATGATCCCGACCTTCATCGCGCTGGGGCCGCTGTACCTGCTCATGACCGACCTCACCCTGGTCGACAACCGGCTCGGGCTGATCCTTGTCTACATCGCCGTCTGCATCCCGTTCTGCACGGTGATGCTCCGCGGCTTCTTCGAGAACATCCCGGACGCGCTTGAGGAGGCGGCCATGATCGACGGCCTGTCCCGGTTCGGGGCGCTGTTCCGGGTGCTGCTGCCAGTGATGCGTCCCGGGATCGTGGCCGCGTTCATCTTCAACTTCGTCAACTGCTGGAACGAGCTGTTCCTTTCCGTGACGCTGATGAACAGCGACGGCAACAAGACCGTCCCCACGGCCCTGAACGGGTTCATCTCCAGCTTCAACATCGACTGGGGCTCGATGTCCGCGGCGGCGGTCCTCACCATCCTGCCCACGATGGTGCTGTTCGCCTTCGCCAGCCGCCACATCGTGCAGGGGCTCACCTCCGGCGCGGTGAAGGGCTGAGGGAGGCGGCAAGCCGGGTCCGTGATCGACATTCCCTTCCGGGCGCCGTGCACGTGATCACCGGGGCGGACGGGGCCCGCGCCTCGCCGAGCCGACGGGGCCCTCCGGGCGCTGGTGGTGTAGAGCCACTGGACTGGCTCGACACCACCACTCCGCGTCGCCGTCGAGCGTGTCGCCGGCCCGGTGCCGGCGGGCCGGCGACAGCGACCTCGCGTACTCGTGATCGCAACCGCCCTTTCGTCGAGTCTGTGGCCTACGCGGCGCCGTGTTCGAGTACGTCCTTGAGTTTCTGCTCGTTTCTCGGCATCTCCTTGCGTGCCTGCGGGCGGACGACCAGCGGAACGAGGAGCTTGCCCCTCCCGTGGGACTCGAAGTCGAGATCGAGTGTCACCCGGGAGCGATCGCCGTCGCCGAGCGGCTCGATCGTGCCGTGGACATCGCCCCGGACGGGCCCGTCGATGCCGCGCATGTGCCAGCTGCGCGGAGGGTCGAGCTCGACCACCTCCATGGTCATCGGGAACACCCGGCGGCCCACGCGCCGCGTCACGACCATGCGCGATCCCACGCCCAGTGGGGTGTCGTCGAGCGGCACTACGGATACGGCGCTCTCCTGCCACTCGGGGAGGTGGGAGGGGTCGATCACGTAGGAGTAGACGTCCTCGGGGCGGCGCGAGATATCCACGCTCTCCTTGATGGCGGACATTTCATCTCCTTTGTCAGGTTCTTATGTAAATGATCCCACTCCAGAGGTGCTGCGGGGGCTGTACGACGCCGCGTGGCCAGGTGGCCATGGGCACGTTCCGTAATCCGCCGGCACGAGCACCCGGGCGCGTGCCGACTCAAGGTGTCCCACTTGCCTCAACCAAGCTCCACGCCGGCCAAGGCTGCGACTACGACCACTGTGGCGATGACCGCGCCCGACCTCGCCGGCATCGCCCGCACCTCATCCGTCAGCGCGGATTCGTCCAATGAGATGACACACCCGGTGCTGCTTCGCTTGGTGGGGCCTGGCATACCGGTCATGTGCGGAGCCGAGATCAATCGGGTGCCGAGACCCCATTGACAGGACAAACGAGCGACTCCCAGAATCATCGCCATGACCAGGCACTGGTTCGTCACGACGGGGCCGCTGCGTGTCCCGGATCGCACGGGGTGCGAGCGCTCCGGCCGATAGCTGGGCTTCCCCCGAGCCATGTGCTCGCTGCGCCGGAGCCCAGACAGTGCCTGTCTTCTTTCTGATGGTCCGGATGACTCCTGATGACCCGGACGACTCCCGGTACACGTCTGCTGTGCACCACTGAACTCCCTTTTCTCGGCGCCGAGGGCACACGTCTCAAAAGCCGACCGTCGTCTGCCATCGATGAACGCCAACCCAGGACCAGAAGAGGAATTCCATGACTGTCATGAACGCCGGGTCGCTGCCCACGCTGCGCGAGGCCCGGGTACCGGAGGGCGGGATGTACGAGGGCGTGCGTGTCCTGCGTCGTCTGCCCGAGGGATGGGAGGAGCGCCCGTACGAACGCCTCGAGGTCGTGCCGCAGGGGCGCACGATCGGGGCCGAGGTGCGCGGAGTCGATCTGTCGCGCCCGCTGGAGCCCGCGCTGCGCGAGGAGCTGAACCGCGCCCTGCTGGAGTGGAAAGCGCTCTTCTTCCGCAGTCAGCACCTGACCTCCGCCCAGCAGCGTGACTTCGCCCGCAACTGGGGGGAGTTGGAGACCAACCCGCTGCTCGCCACGGGATCCAGCGAGGACGTGGTCCGCTTCGACAAGGGCAGTGACGGCACGCCGACCTTCGAGAACATCTGGCACGCCGACGTCACCTTCCGGGAGCGGCCCGCGCTCGGCGCCGTGCTCCAACTGCGCGAGGTCCCGCCGTTCGGCGGGGACACCATGTGGGCGGACATGGCCGCCGCCTACGACAACCTCCCGCAGGACGTGAAGGACCGCATCGACGGCGCCACCGCCGTGCACGACTTCATCCCCGGCTTCGTCCGCTTCTATTCGCCCGAGCGGCTCGCCCCGCTCCAGGACGCCTTCCCGCCCGTGGAGCACCCGGTCGTGCGCATCCACCCGGAGACAGGGCGGCGGCTGCTCTTCGTCAACGCCTCCTTCACCACCCGGATCACCGGGATGGAACGCGCCGACAGCGACCGGCTACTGAGCTACCTGTGCCGACAGGCACATGTCCCGGAGTACCAGGTGCGCTTCCGCTGGCAGCCCGGCGATGTCGCGTTCTGGGACAACCGCGCCACCCAGCACTACGCGGTCAACGACTACGCCCCGCACCGCCGCATCGCGGAACGTGTGGCCGTCGCCGGTGACCGGCCGTACTGAGACCCCACACCCGCAGCAGTAGCCCGTAACCACGGCAGTAGCCCGTGCCCACGGCAGTCCTCCCGCACATTGGCGCCCGCACGCCGGCCTGTCCACGCACGCGACAATGAAAGAGGACTCTTGATGAGATTCGACAGACGAATACCCACCAGGTATCTGGCCGGCGCCTGGGTCATGGGAATGGTCACGCTCAGCTCTTGTGCGGCGGCCGACACCTCCAAGGCGAAGAGTGCGGACACGGTCACTCTGGCGATTCCGTCCTGGGTCGGCGCCGAAGCCAATGTGGCGGTCGCCGAATACCTGCTGGAGGAAGAGCTCGGCGTCAAGGTCACCACCCGGCAGATGGACCAGCCGGTCGCCTGGGACGCCATGGACGGCGGCGAGATCGACGCGGTGCTCGAGGACTGGCGCGGGTTCCCGGACAAGGAGAAGAAGTACATCAAGGAACGGAAGACCGTCGTCGCCGGCGGTGACCTCGGAGTCACGGGCCACATCGGCTGGTTCGTCCCGAAGTACTTCGCGGACGAGCACCCCGAGGTCACCAACTGGAAGACCCTCAACCAGTTCACGGACCAACTCCGGACCGCCGAGAGCGGGAACAAGGGGCAGCTGCTGGAGGGGTCGCCTTCCTACACCACGAACGACCCCGCGATCATCAAAAACCTCGGCATCGATCTGAAGCCGGTGTACGCCGGGAGCGAGGCCGCGCAGATCACCCAGATCAGGAGCAGCGTCGAGAAGAAGAAGCCGTTCATCAGCTATTGGTGGACCCCGCAGTGGCTGAACGCCGAGATCGATCTTGTCGAGGTCAGCCTTCCCCCGTACAAGGAGGGCTGTGCGGACGACCTCAAAAAGGTCACCTGCGCTTACCCCGACACTCCTCTCCAGAAGTACTTCAACGCCGACTTCGCCAAGAACGGCGGTGACACCGCGCAGTTCCTGAAGAACTTCAAGTGGACCACGGAGGACCAGAACGAGGTCGCCAGGATGATCACGGCGGACAAGCTCTCGCCCGAGACCGCCGCCAAGCGGTGGATCGACGGGAACAAGGACGTCTGGGAGCAGTGGATCCCGGGGGACTGACACAAGCCGGGGGCCGCCCCCTCGTCACGTGACCCGAGCGTGGTCGCCGTACCCAGCGGTGTTGGTGCCGACGGTACGGCGGCCACCGGGCGGCCAAGTGGTTACGACCGGGTCACCGCGAAGGTGGCCCGGCACCCTCGTACGACCTCACGGTCACGACCGCTTCAGCAGCACCACAACTCCGGCCGCCACCAGCCACACCGCCAGCAGCATCGGAGTCAGCCAGGCGCTGAACGGCCCCGCCAGGCACAGCACACCCACGACCAGAGCGGCCCAGGTCAGCCACGAGGGCAGCACCGCGACGACCTCGGTGCCACGGGTGGTGCGCCAAATGGCGAGAAGCAGCACGGCCGCGCCCACCATCGCTCCGATGAGTCCCCCGTACGCCACGTCCAGCAGCAGAATCGCGATCAGAGCCGTCTCGGGTACGACCTGGAAGGCGTCGGCGTGGTTCGCCGTGACTCCGTAGATGTTCCCGGAGATCGCCGAGACCATGAGGAGCACCACGAAAACGGTCCCGCCCGCGAGCGCGACGGTGGAGCGGCTGCCGGCGGCGCGTACCAGTACCGGCAGGAAGCACAGGAAGGCCAGCCCGGCCGCGAGCAGTACCAGGGCGCCGGTCTCGGACAGGGCCTGATTGCTGTCCTTGGAGTAGAAGGTCACGACCTCACGGATCGCGTCGTCGTCCTCGACGTCCGGCGTCCGCCAGGTCAGGATGTGGCCGAAGATCAGTAGTCCGCCGGCCAGGATCCCGGCGATCCCGGTCCACAAGGGACCGCTTCTCCCCGCCCGAGTACTGGTCTCTTCGCTCTGCGACGCCGTCATGGTGGCCTCCCGCCGGAGAGTCCCCCCAAGATTGTCGTCCTCATCCCATCCTGCGCCGGAAACGGACCTGGCGCCGCCCGGACGTGGCGCCGCTGACCTACCGCGGCGGCGGCTCGATCGGAGTTCCTGGGCAGTGCCAGAGGTGTTCCTGGATGGCAGTGCCTCGGGCACCACAGGACAGATGTCGGCGCCGCGCAGCCGGCTCGGCCCCGCGGTGATCGAAGTCGCGACGCCGCTCCACGGCCCGCTGCGCCACCTCACTGTTGCCGTGCACACGCAGCGGCACGGTGACGTACGGCAAACTCGACGGCCAGGAATCGAAGGCCAGGACCTCGACGACACGGCGGCGGGAGCGGCGCTGTACAGCCGTTCTGCTCACCCGATCTCTCTCGCAAGGCCGCGGTCACTGCTGACGCAGGTCCTTGACCCGGCGGAGTTTGCCCAGTGAGCGCTCCAGAGTCTCCGGGTCGACGACCGCCACGTCGACGGTTATGCCCACCCCGTCCTTGACGCTCTGCGCGATCGCCCGGGCGGCCGTCTCCCGCTGCTCGGTGCCGGTCCCGGGGCGTGCCTCGACGCGGACGGTCATGTGGTCCATCCGGCCGCGTCGGGTCAGCTGCACCTGGAAGTGCGGGGCGACGCCGGGCGTACGCAGCACGATCTCCTCGATCTGGCTGGGGAACACATTCACCCCGCGCAGGATGATCATGTCGTCGCAGCGGCCGGTGATCTTCTGGATGCGGCGGAAGGCGGGGCGGGCGGTGCCGGGCAGCAGGCGGGTCAGGTCGCGGGTGCGGTAGCGGATGACCGGCAGGGCCTCCTTGGTGAGCGAGGTGAAGACCACTTCGCCCTCCTCGCCCTCGGCCAGCACCTCGTCCGTGACCGGGTCGACCACCTCGGGATAGAAGTGGTCCTCCCAGACATGGAGCCCGTCCTTGGTCTCCACGCACTCCTGGGCCACACCCGGTCCGATCACCTCCGACAGGCCGTATATGTCGACCGCGTGAATGTCCATGCGTCCCTCGATCTCGTGGCGCATCTCCTCCGTCCACGGCTCGGCGCCGAAGATGCCCACCTTCAGGGAACTGGTCCGAGGGTCGATGCCCTGCTTCTCGAACTCGTCGAGCAGGGTGAGCATGTAGGACGGGGTGACCATGATGATCTCGGGCTTGAAGTCCTGGATGATCTGCACCTGGCGTGCCGTCATACCACCCGAGGCCGGGATCACGGTGCAGCCGGCCCGCTCGGCGCCGTAGTGGGCGCCGAGGCCGCCGGTGAACAGACCGTAGCCGTAGGAGATGTGCACCTTGTGGCCGCGACGGCCGCCGGCGGCGCGGATCGAGCGGGCGACCACGTCGGCCCACATGGAGATGTCGTTCTCCGTGTAGCCCACGACCGTGGGGCGGCCGGTGGTACCGCTGGACGCGTGGACGCGCCGGACCTCGGACATGGGGACGGCGAACATACCGTAGGGGTACGTGTCCCGCAGGTCGGCCTTCGTGGTGAAGGGGAACCGGGACAGGTCCTCCAGCGAACGGCAGTCGTCGGGCGCGACCCCGGCCTCGTCGAACTTCTTCCGGTACGGCTCCACGCTGTCGTACGCGTACCGCAACGTCGCCCGCAGACGGTCGAGCTGAAGTTCCCTCAGCTGCTCGCGGGTCAGGCGCTCGGCGTCGTCCAGCAGGTCGTGGGGGAGTGGCTCGCCCCGGCGGGGGCCCGTGCCAGCCACGGCCGTCGGTGCGCTGCTCATTGCGACTCCTTTGTCGTCGTGCCGCGAATGCGGGGGGGCGTGCGGAACTCCGCGATCGCCTCGGCACCGTGCAGAGTACTCACGTCGTAGCTGCCGCTGCGGCCGAAGCCGACGCGTTCCTCGGCGATCCCCGCGCCATGCTCCAGCAGATCGACACCGAGACTCCGTGCCCCCTCGGCCGCGGCGAACATCGCCTCCGTGGGCGTCGACTCGCTCGCTTGCGTCGGAGTCGCGTCCGTGGTCCGCGTCACCCCCCCCACCACCTTGCGACGTGCATGCGACTGTATTCCGTGAGTGCGCTTCACCGCTCGCTCGCACTGTGCCGGCAGGCACCGACCCAGGAGGGACCAGCATGATCATCTTTGGTACCAAGGGATATCAGTACCAGCTCGCGATACTGACCCTGGTGTGCGGCCTCTGCGGCAATCCTTCCGCGCACACGCTCAGGAAACGCGTCACGAAGTTCACACTGTTCTTCGTGCCGCTGTTCCCGGTCTCGACGAAGTACGCGACGCAGTGCACCTTCTGTGGTGCGGAGCAGAAAGTGACCAAGGAGCAGGCTGAGCAGCTGCAGGTGCAGGGTGCGAGCGGCCACGGCGGCCAGACGTATGGGCAACCGCAGCAGCGGTACCAGCCCTGAGGAGGTCCAGGTGCCCAGCTCAGCGGCGGACCGGCAGATCCTCGCCCACCGGCGGGGACCTGCCCGGCCTTCCGGAGTGCCCTGTCAGCTGTGAGGCATCGGGAGGGCGTACACCTTGTCGAAGTGCTGGGCGATCAGCGGCCCGTCGCTGTCGCAGGAGAGCTGCCAGTCGTTGATGCCGGTGTTCTGGCCATCGGTGAAGTTCCAGAGCAGCTCACCCTTTTGGGCGTCGATCGCGTAGAACCCGTCCTTGTTGTGCGCGGCCGTGACGAACACGGCGCTGCCGGCCGCGACGAGGGCGTTCCCCAGGTCCAGCCGAGGGGTCTCGCGGAACCAGCGCCGGGAGCCGTCGGCGGCGTCGAACGCCGCGACGCCATGCGGGTTCCTGGTGGTGCAGTACACCGTGCGGGCCGCGGCGGCGACGGAGGCGAATCCGCCCTTCTCCTCCTTCACCCGCCAGCGCAGCGAACCGGACTCCAGGTCCACGGCGATGAGCTCGCTGTCGGCGGCGAAGACGGTTCCGTCGAGCACCACCGGGGCCGACCGGGCGTCCGAGTCGGAGTCCATGGGCCGTCGCCACAGCACGCCCCCGCGCGTGGCCGTGTCACCACGGGCCGTGAGGCGGTGCAGCCCGTCCATGTAGATGAAGTGGCGGGTGTCGATGACCGGTTTCAGATCGAGGCCGATGTCCTCCGCGCTGATGGGGATGACATTGGCCCTGCGCGCCCGGAGATCCGTATCGAGGACGACGTTCGTGGAGGTGGCCGACCCCTGCGCCTCCTCCGGGTCCTGGCGGTTGAACCGCAGACCGGCGATGGTGACCCTGTTTTCGGCGGACCCGCCGAGCAGCGTGTCGAACCGGAAGTCCGCTCCGAAGTCCATCGAGAACCGCTCGGTGCCCGTGGCCGGGTCGACGCCGAGTACGGTCGCGCCGGTGCCCAGGGCGACGACGTCGCCCGAGACGAGGAGGGGTGCGGTGGGGGACTGGCTGATGCCCTGGTAGGTCCACCGGGGACGGGTGCCGTCGGCGAGGCCGAGGGAGAGTAGCGCGCCCGACTGCGTCTTCAGCAGGGCCGTACCGTTGTGGAAGGCCGCCGGTGCCTGGACGAGCGGGCCGCTCCGGTACGTCCACAGCGGCTCGGGCGCCGGACCGGCCGGCTTCGGGGCCGACCGCGGCTGCTCCTTCGACCTGCCGAGCAGCGCGGCGAGGCCGGAACCGACCGTGACGGTGCCGAGCGCTGCGGCCGTGAGGACCGTACGGCGGGAAGGGCCCGGCCGGGGCCGCCGCCGTGCTCGGCGGGTGATGACCGGCTCGGGCGACTGCTCGCGCGTAGGGATGGGCGTCGGCTCTTGGGGGAAGACCGCGTGGTCGGAGCTCGGGCGGTGGTCGGGGCTGGGGCGCTCCGTGACGAGCTGCTGAACGGCCAGGCGCGGGTCGGTACGGACGCCTCCGGCGGGTGCGAGGCCGATGGTGGCGGAGCGGGCGGCCTCCCGCTCGATGGCGTCCGCTTTCGTCTCGAGCCCGAGGTCCAGGTCCATGAGGGCGGCAGCCTGCCGGCTGACCGAGGAGGCGACGGCTTCCGGCAGCCAGCCGTCCCAGTTTAGAGTGTCGGCGCCGGCGGGCGCGCAGGCCGCCGATACCCAGTCCGGACTGGGCCGGTCTGTCGGGGACTTGTCGAGACAGCGCTCGATGATCGTGTCGAGTGGATCCGGGACGCCCGTCAGATCCGGCGTACCGTGCACCACTTGGTACAGCAGGGTGGCCGCCGACGAGCCGTCGAAGGGCGCGTTCCCAGTGGCGGCGAAGGCCAGGACCGAGCCGAGGCAGAACACGTCCCCCTCCGGGCCCATCGGGTCGCCCGTGGCGTGCTCGGGGCACATGTACCGCGGGGAGCCGAGCAGCACGCCGGAGAGAGTGAGCTCATAGCCGTCGGTGGCGCGGACGATGCCGAAGTCGATGACCCGCGGGCCCTCGGCGGAGAGCAGCACGTTGGACGGTTTGAGATCGCGGTGCACCAGCCCCGCGGAGTGCACGGCGATCAGAGCCTCGGCGAGCCCGGCGCCGAGGGCCAGCACCGCCTTAGGCGGCAGCGGCCCGTACTCCTCGACCGCGTCGGCCAGCGTCGGACCGAGTATGTGCGCGGTGGCCAGCCAGGGGACGGGGCCGTCCGGGTCGGCGTCCACGACGGTCGCCGTGTATCTGCCGCTCACCGCCCGCGCCGCGTCCACCTCGCGCCGGAAACGGATGCGGAAGTCCTTGCTCGCGGCCAGTTCCGGCCGTATGACCTTGACGGCCGCGGTCCGCTGCTGGTCGTCCCTGGCGAGAAAGACCTCTCCCATTCCTCCGGCGCCGAGCCGCGCGACAGGACGGTACGGCCCCAAGTGCTCCGGATCCGTGGGACGAAGTGGCTCCATTGCCCTCAGCTCGCCTGTTCCTCGTTCGGATGGACTTGTGGGGAGACTAGGTGCTGGAGGGACAGTTGGGGTACGCATCTGAGGAACCTATGGCCATTACTTGACGTTTCAGGTAGAGACCGTCCGGACGGTTTCTCGGGCCGTCGGGACAATCGGCGCGTCTCGTTTCGTTCCGCCGCCCGTCCCATTCGTGTGGCAGTTCGTATGGCAGGCACGGAAGACGTAGGGCACCTGCGTATCGCCGGCGTCGGGGTACGGGCGTCCTGGGCCGCCGGATCGGGGTGGACCCCCTTCACGCGACCATCGGGCGTACGGGTCCTCAGCCCGCGGACAGCCACTTTCGTGGATCACAGTCGGTGTCGGCGGCGTTCTGGGCCGGCAGACGCTGTTGCTGTTGCTGTTGAAGGCCCTCGCCGTGCGGCGGTGGCGCACTACCCGCCCTGGCTCGCTCCGCACGGCACGGACGACGTCGTAGGCCGGAGCGATTCACCCGATTGGCGGAGCCGGATGCCCGTGCTTGCGGTGGCAGTTCGCCGGGTGTGGCTGCGGCTGTTGGCGGTCGGCGTTGCCTTGCTCGCGGGGCGATCTTCGGGCTGCTCATTGAGGATGGTTCGGGGCCCGACCTCAAGAGGAGTCCGGTCGCGACGGCCCGCCTATAGCGAGGGAGTCTTTGATGACAGTGACGACGAATGCCCTCATTCCAGCGCTGGAGGACGCCCGTCAGGCCCACGCGGCGGTCATTGACCGTTTCCGGTCCGATGTGAATGTCACCCCGGCCGGCCCGCACCGGTCGGCACTGGAGGAGCACGTGTCGGCCACGCAGCACAACATCGACCGGATCGACGAACACATCCGCGCGCTGCGCCCCAGCCGCCCGCTGCAGGACACCGTCCAGTCCTTCCGGCTCCTCGCCGGCGACGCCGCCCGGCTGGTCCGGCTGCCCTGGGAGATCGGCGGGCTGATCGCCAGCGAGACCGTGCGCGGTCGGCGGTCGGCCGACGAGCGCCGCTTGCTACGGAACGCCGAGGACGAGTACGCGATCACCGCGCGGGCGGTGGCTGCCTCCAGGGCCGGTCAGAGCATTGCCGAAGAGGCCCACGACCAGGCAGCCGCCGATCTGTTCGACGCGCTGCTGCGCCAGGACGAGGAACTGCTGCGACAGTTGCAGGACAGCCTCGCCGAACACGCCGTGGCCGTCGCGGCGGAAGCCGACGGCGGTCAGCGTTCATCCGCCGAAGGCGGGCCTGGCGACGCGGCCATCCGCGTGGCGCGGCATCTCCAGGGAGCGGTCACCGGTGCCGAGAACCTGCCGATCTCAGGCTACGAGCAGCTCAGCATCACGGACATCACCGGACAGCTGCGCAGGCTGTCCCAGGCGGATCTGACGGTCATCGAGGACTACGAGCGAGCACATGCCGAACGGCCCGAGATCCTCAACGCCGTCGAGCGGCTGCGCGGCAGCGAGCCCTGGCCCGTCTATGACGACATGACGACCGAACAGATCAGAGCCCGGCTCCACAGCGCCGACCCCGCCGTGGCCGGGCAGGTGCTGGAGTACGAGCGCGGCCACCGTCGGCGTAGTGCGGTCATCACCGCCGCCGAGGGGCGCATCGCCCTGTGACGATCGGTGCTCTGTGACGCCTCAATGGCCGGCCTGTCGGGAAGCACGGTCGCGATCGCCTGGCGGCGGGACTCGGCCACCCGCTGGGCAGTGCGTTCATCTCGGCCGCCCAGTCCCTGAGCCAGTCGCGCCGGGTTCCTGCCTGACCCGTCCCGGCCCAGCAGCGATGCGGCGTTCGCCCTCGCGGAGCTCCTCAAGTCCCTCGGTGAGACAGAAGAAGCCGAGGTCTGGTGGCGCCGCGCCCTTGGGCGGTTAGAGGCGGAGCGGGTCACTGCCTTCGGCCCCGTACTGGTGATCCCGGTCGCGAACCCAACTTGGTCCAGGCGGGTCTCGTCGAACCCCCAGAACTCAAAGCAGCCGGAACAGGCCGCCGACCTGCGCCACGCGGCGTCGCCACCGGGTGCCTCGGTCCTACTCGGAATCCTCGCCTCGGACCTGGTAGGTCCTCGTCCAGTTGGCCCCGCAGCGGCAGGACGAGTGCTCCATGAGCTCACCGTTCTCGGTGACTCCGAGACCCCGACTGATGCGGACGTGCACATGCTCGGACATGGGCAGACTTCCTTCCCGCGGGCCCGCCGACCGGGCGACAGGCTGAGAACCACATCCTCTGCGCGCAGAGCAAAGCCTGCATAGGAGCCGCGTCACATTCGCAGAGCAGCGCCCGACAACACCGCAGCGGTACGAGGACGGCCGCAAGGCGGTGACCTCGCCGGGACCGGACTCCGTCGTCGAGCACATGCCGGTCGGTCCGTGCACCGTTCCGGCATCACCTGTGCCACGACGGCTCTGGACAGCCCACCGATCGTGCTCGCCTTCGGCTGCTGTCGCCCCGGCCGCTCGGCCACCCCGGCGAGCCTCAATCCGCCACGCTGCTGTCCCCGGCCCGTGACAGGCGTCCGAGGTGCGGCGGCCCGGCGCTTCCAGTGGCACAGTGGCGGTATGTGCGGTCGGTACGTCTCCACCCGCAGCCCGGAGGACCTGGTCCAGCTGTTCCGGGTCACCGACTGGCGCCCGGAAGAGACGCTGGCTCCGAACTGGAACGTCGCCCCGACCGACGATGTGTGGGCCGTCCTCGAACGCACGCCCCGCGACAAGAAGGACACCGCGTCGGTGCGGAGAGAGTTGCGGCCGCTGCGCTGGGGCCTCGTACCGTCCTGGGCGAAGGACACGAAGATCGGCTCCCGGATGATCAACGCGCGGGTCGAGACGGTGCACGACAAGCCCGCCTTCCGCCGTGCCTTCGTCAAACGTCGCTGTCTGCTGCCGGCCGACGGCTTCTACGAATGGCAGCAGGTCAAGGCCAAGGACACGGGCAAGGCCCGGAAACAGCCATACTTCATCCATCCCGCCGAGGAGCAGGTGATGGCACTGGCCGCGCTGTACGAGTACTGGCGCGACCCGGCGGTGAAGCAGGACGACGACCCCGCTGCCTGGCTGATTACCTGCACCATCCTCACCACCGAGGCCACCGACGCGGCCGGCCGCGTCCACCCCCGCATGCCACTCGTCCTCACCCCCGATCACTACGGTGCCTGGCTCGACCCCCACCGCCAGGACCCGGACGAACTGCGGGCACTGCTGACCCAACCCGCGAACGGTCACCTGCGGGCTCGGCTCGTCTCCACCGCCGTCAACAGCACCAGCAACAATGGCCCCCAGCTCCTGGACGAGATCACTGTGTAGCCATACGACAGCCGGCCGAGCCGGCGGCCGTCGGTTCCGCTCTCGTCCGCCACACGTCCCTGCTCCGAAGCGTCATGCCGCACGGTCGCCCACCTCCTTGTCCCCGTCGGGGCCCCCGAGTAGCCCGCGTAGCGCGACAAAACGACCGGCGCGGAGTCGGGATCCCCTCGGAGCCGCACAGGCCGGTCACTTACGAGGTGGAACAAGCAAGGTACGTACGTCTTGGCCGGTGAAGATCAGGCCGTCGGGATGACCGAGGTCGATGGCGAGCGCCAGCTCCTCGTCGGTGGGCCAGTTGGCTGCCAGCAGCCCGAGTTGCACCTGATGGCTGACGAGTATGTCGGGGAGCGCATGGAGCATCCGCTCCACTGACGTGAAGACGGGAACCTTACGGGGTTGCGGTGGACCCTCGATCACCGGAAGCGTCAGGCGGCCGTCCTCCGGGGCATTGTGGGCTACGAACTCCACCGGCTCCGGAACCAGAATGTCGCAGGCGACCAGTGTGTCCAGCGCCGCTTGGTCGTCGGGCGTGCGGTTGAGGTCGTGCAGTGCGTCCTGGGCGGCCGCCATCAGGAGTTCCTCGGGGATGCTGTCGTCGCGCATCGCTTCGTTCCCATCGTGCCCCCGACAGGACCGCCCGGTGCGGGATGCGCCAGGCGGGGCGTTCCTTCACGTCTCCGGTACCCGAGCCTGATCCGCCCATGCGGCGTCTTTGGGTGCAGCAACCGGCTCGTGTCGAGCGGTGGGCCGGATGCCGCGCGCGGGCGCCCCGGAAGCTGAATTGGCTGAGGTCGGAGTCCACTCGAGAGGCATCACTGACGTCTGTACGGGGAATCGGACAGACGTAACGAGAGTCGGCGAAGGAGGTGGCTTTCCGTGGCCACACAGCCGCAACGCATCGAAGAACATCCTGACCTGATGAGCCTGCGCGCCCGGTACGCGCAGGCGTCCGCCAGCCCGGTCGCCCAGGCGGTCGAGGGGTTGATCCTGCTGAGCGGGCTCTACCTCGCGATCTCCCCGTGGATCGTCGGATTCTCCGGCGCGTCCAGCATCACGGTGAACAACCTGATCCTGGGAATCGCCGTGGCCGTGCTGGCGCTGGGCTTCGGTTCCGTCTACGAGCGCACGTACGGCATGGGCTGGGTCGCGGCGGCGATCGGAGTGTGGACGATCGTCGCGCCCTGGGCCGTGACCGGCAACGTCGACACCACCAAAACCGTGACCAGCAACGTGATCGTCGGTGCGGCGGTGATGATCCTCGGGATCGCCACGTCGGCGCTGGGGCGGATGCGCCGCACCTGACGTGACGCCGTCATTCCGGGAGGCAAGGGGAACGGTGTATGGGCTGCGCCGGGTGACCGAACGTTCACCCGGCACGGTTGTGCGGCGCCGCGGCTGTGCTCCGCCACCGATACCGCATGGTGAGGGCTGGTAACCGTCGAGCGTCCGCGCCCGCTGCAGGTGAGGCCCGGGTGAACCGAGGACACCGCCGAGCCAGGGCCGCCGCCTGTTGACCGCGGCCCTGCCGGCCGGGACCTGAGAGCACTTCCTGCGTGCCGTGCCGGGCCCGCGAAACCGGCGGCACGCCGTGTCGGCGGCAGGTCGTCGGGTACCCGGTGAATGCGGCAGGACGCCGCCGACCGGCACCAGGCTCGGAGAGCACCCGGAGAGAACGAGGGCGTCCGGAAGGAGCTGGAGCGATGCCGACGCGACTGATGGACCGGCAGGACGTGTTCCGCCTCGTCGAGCAGGAGATGGCCCAGCTCGTCGAGGTGCTGCCACGCAAGCCCTACGAGCAGGTTCACTTGCCGGGCGCGTTGCACATCGGGCTGCGCGACCTGGACCAGCAGGCTCCCGAACGGCTGGACGCCGGCCGCCCCGTGATCGTCTACTGCGCCGACGAACTGTGCGACATGAGCCCGCGGGCCGCCGCCCGACTCGAACAGCTCGGCTTCCGGGAGGTGTACGACTACGTTCCCGGCAAGGCGGACTGGCTCGCGGCGGGGCTGCCGAGGGAGGGGCAGGCGGCGTCCACGCCGATGGCCGGGGACGTCGCGGACCCAAACGTGCCCACCTGCACCGTCGACCAGCAGATCGACGATGCCGTGGACATGCTCGACGAGACGGGGCGTCGGGTGGGCGTGGTGGTCGACGCCGAGCAGGTGGTCGTCGGTCTTCTCCATCACGAGGACGTGGCCGCCCGCCCCGAGGGCACCGTCGGGGATGCCATGCGGTCCGGCCCGGCGACGGTCCGCGCCGATGAGCCACCTGCGCCGCTGCTGGAGCGCATGAGGCGATCCGGGACGGGGGCCATACCGGTCACCGATCCGGAAGGGCGCCTCATCGGCCTTCTGGAACGCGAACACCTCGAACGCACCGTCACCCACGGGGACGTCACCGAAGGCCAAGGTGTGTGACACGCCGCCGCAGCACTGAGTTCTGGAGAGGAAGGAGCCCAGACCCACGCAGCTCCGAGGGCGCAGGCAGCCCGGGCAGGAACCGGCCGTGCCCCATGAATGCCGTGGATCCAACTCCGCGCAGACGCTCGGGGAGGCACAGTGATCGGCGGCGGCCACACCGGCCACGGCTCGCCTTGGGCCATGACGGGGACTCCCTGCGCTCGCTCGTGGATGACGACCGGCAGTTCGTACGGCTCGTCGACGCGCTGGTGCGGATCCGGCACGATGATGGCGGCTACCAGAAGGTGCGCGAACTGGCCGGCCAGCAGGGCTGAGTTCTACGCCTCGCAGGGGCATGGCGATCAGTAGCGCGACGCAGCGCCATCAGCACGCGGTGCTCGGCCGGCTCGGGGACGGCGCAGACGATGTTGTCGATGCGGGAGACGACCGACACGGCCACCGTCATCCCAACGAGCAGCGAGACGGCCACCATCAGGCGGCTTGCCGTCGGCGGTGTGGCGACGGCGCGGGCGAGGAGTGGGCATGCCGCGCCGGCCGGCCGGTACGACCATCGCCGCGTGGGACCCGGAGCATGTCGCGGCTGCGAACAGGAATGCGGCGATTTGTCGCCGGAGCGACCGACACCGCCGCAGCGACGATCGTGGCCGCAGCCACGGCGGCCATCATCATCCGCGCTGCCGTCACCTTTCGACCTACACAGGATCCAGGGGCAGCCCCAGCGGCATCCTCCAGGGCGCCGGTGAACGTTTGCCCACTGCCGTCACCTGACGCACCCTGGCGTCAGCCTGCCCTGTCTGCGCGCACCACACGCAGGTGTCTTCTCCACGGCCGGCAAGACGGGGGTCGGGACTCGGGGCCGGGCAGTTGCCGAGCGCTTCCATGCTCCCTCAACGACCCAACCCAGCCAGGCAGTCGATACATCACCCATTCGCAGCATTGCTCACGCACAGTGACGCATCATTCGAAGGCTGTCGCCCTCCTGGGCGATGAGGCCCACGCCTCGGCCGGGACCGAAACACGTCACCACACCGCGAATTCCCGGGTGCGCGACCCAGTCCGAGACACCGCTCGACGGCCGGTAGATGGAGATCAAGCTCAGTGCCAGGTTCTCTACCTCTTTGCCGCAGGTCAGAGCCCGGTGCGTATGCGTACTGGCACGAGCGGTCGTTCGGCGAAGCGTCCTCGGAACGCTTCGCCGAACGAGTCGGGTGACCAGAGGCTGAAGAAGGGCACTCAGCGCTGAAGTTGCGCAGGCAGTGCCACCCAGCGACGCGGTGCGCCGCGATCTGCCGCTTCCCGGCCGTCGCTGATCCGCAGGCCGGCCGCGGCGCAGGCATAGGCCAGAGTGTCGGCGCCGTAGGGGAACGTGTGCTTACGCTGCCAGAAACGGAAGCGCCAGTGGGCGGATGGCTCCGGCTCGTCTGGCGGGAGGCCGATCTCCTCGCTCTCGACGACCTCTCCGTCGCGGGCCAGGGTGCCGAACGTCCCGCCCTTGGGGTTGAAGTAGATTCCGTATGCGGTGGTGTCCGCAGTGATCGCCCGCAGCACGGCGCCGTCGCTCGGCATGTACCCGTCCTGTGTGATCACGCAGCCGCCCGGGTCGCCGGGCACGCTTGTCACGCCCACATAGCGGAGGGATTCGTCGTAGTCCGCCGGGTCGAAGGGCGCGTGCTCAGGGTCCGCTTTCGGGCACTGCGCGGGGTCGGCGCCCAGCCGTCGGATCAGCTCGTCCTCGCTCAGCTCTCGCACGAAGGCGATCCCGAGCCCATCGGTCCACAGTTCCCGCTCGCCGAAGGCCGCGATGAGCGCGTCCGCTGCCCGGAAGGAGGCGGCCTCCTCCGTGGGCAGCACCACGGCCTCCGGCAGGCCCGCGACGAGCGGCGCGAGCGACGTGGTCAGCAGGAGTCGGCCCGGCGACCAGGGCCCTGTCTGCGGCGTCCACACATCGGCCCCGGCGTCGATCAGCGCGCGGACGCTGCCCTCGTCCGCGCTGCAGGCGGCGTACCACAGCGGCGTGTGCTCGTCGTCGTCGCGTGGGTCGGTCTCCGCGTTGTGCGACAGGAGCATGACCACCGCCTCCGTCGCCCCTTGTTCCGCCGCCAGGTGCAGCGGGGTGGTGCCGTGCCATCCGACGCGGGCGTCGGGCTGCGCGCCCCCATCGAGCCGGGCCCTGATCAGCGCTGCGTCCCCCCAGTCCCGGTACCCAAGGTGCTGCCAGTCGGCCCGCGGCACGTAGCGCAGGCGCTCTTCCTCCTGACGGCGCAGCTCCTCGCGTTGGCGCCGGGACAGAGGCGGCGCCAGAAAGCCGGGCGGTCCGCTGACCTCCATGCGCGCGAAGGAACTCGGCTGCTCCGACGGATCCGGCGGCTCGATCCCCGGCCAGACCTCAAGTGCCCGCGCCGACGCGGCATGCAGTGCCGCCACGTCGATCGGGGTGTGCGTCTCGGATATGCCCTCGTCCGGCCATTCGACGACCAGCTCCGCCTCGCCGGGTGGTGGGAGTTCCGCCAGATACAGGTCGACGTCGGTCTTGAAGAGGGACCGGCGGGACTGGTGCAGCCCCGGATCCAGCGGAATCAGCCCGATGGCCTGCTGCGTCGCCGCCTCGGTCACCTGCCCCGAGGACGTCGTGAACCGCACCCCCCGCGTCACCGTGCCATCCAAAGAGGTCACCCGGCGGCCGTCGGAGAACAGCAGGCCGACGCGCAGCCCGGACTGCCGGCGTGAGTCCGCACTCTGCCAGCGGGTCTTACGGAAGACCGACAGATGCAAGGTGGCCGCACGCGGCCACAAGGACCATCCCGTCAGCAGCACCCGGGTGTCCGGACCGGCGCCGGCCACCACGAGCTGCGACAGCAGCACCGGCGCAAACCTGTCAACGGGCGGCGCGTACTGCCCGTCGTCCTCTCTCGGCGGTCCCAGCTGGACCAACGCGGTCCGCTCAGCGGCCGGCTCCTCCGGTAGTACTAGATCATCGAAGAATCCCATGCGCCGATCCTGGCAGAGCGGTCTGACACTGCCTCAGCCTCCGCAGCGGAGTTCACGGCAGAGCGTGCAGGCCTCTCGACCGCGTCGGGCGCGCTGCCGTTGTACGTCAGTCACATACCGCATCCCGTTGCAGGCACCGCTGGTCACCTACAGGCCGCGGCCCCGGCGTCCGATCGGCCAGGGTGCCGACAACGGCCGGTCAGCACCCACAACTGGTCTTCCACGATCCACGGCCGAGTCGTCGTACCCCATGGACGGCTGAGTCATCCCGCCGGTCACCGCCCACCAGGAAGGATTCGCAAGATCGTGTTGCGAGTTCTATCTATCTATCTATGGCTTGACCGCGATGCGGCCTTCATCCATGCGGAGGAGGAGGAGTCGGGCGCCCGTCTTCTCCAGGAACTCGTCCACCGCAGACCTCGACCCCTGCCACCAGCCATAGTCGTCGATGAGTAGGACGCCACCGCTGACCAGCCGCGGGTAAAGCTGCTCCAGTTCGTGGCGCGTTGAGGCGTACCAGTCGGTGTCCAGCCGCAGAATCGAAATCTGCTCGGGGGCCTCGGCGGGAATGGTGTCCTCCACCAGTCCCGGGACGAAATGGACGCGATCCGCGGGGTACGGAACCCGTTGAAAGCCATCTTTGACGTCGTCCAACGTCGCGACGGCCCAGATAGGGCGGCTCCTGTCCTGTCTGGCGAGCAGATCCGCGGCGGATTCGCCGTCCCGGCGAAGGTCCTTGTCGGTGGGCGCAGGCATGCCTTCGAACGTATCGAAGAGGTACAGGTGCCGCTCGGTGTCGTGCAGGCTGAGCAGGGTGCGGGCGGCCGCCTGCATACTGCCGCCTCGCCACACCCCGCATTCGACGATGTCACCGGCGATGTTGTGCCGACTGACGTAGCGGGTGGCCAGGATCAGGGCATTGAGTCGTTCGGGTGAGGTCATCGTGTAGGGAGACACAGCCCGAATGACTTCCGTGGCCGTGTCGTCGTAGTCAGCGGGGAATTTTGGGGCAGCAACCGGCTCCGACCGTTGTGGAGACCTCTGCGGGACCCTCTGCGGGGACACCGCGGGTTGCGAGCGACGGAGTTCGTGGCCGGTGAGCCGCCTCAAGGTCGCATTGACATTCTTACGCCATGCCATGGAAGCAACGTACCGAACCGGGAGCCGGCGAGCGCGGCAGCCGGGCCCGTCCGGGAAGCATGAGCGCTTTCAGCGTGGCCACTGATCGGCTGACGGCGATGGTGTCCTGCACTGACCAGCGGCCGCGCGGACCGTCCGGGAGGTGGGCGGGATCCCGAAACCGGTGACCCGCGATGCGGCTGAGCTTGCGTCCATCCACGGCGAACTCGACAAGCTGGGGGCGTCCCAGCACGGCGTGAGGTGTCGAGGCCGGGACAGGCCCGGGCCTCCATCAGAGCCGGAACGGCTCCCCAGCGGAGCCTCCTTGCTTCTAGGATCGGGCCATGAGCAGGACCGACCGCGCCAGCCGGGTGATCGCGGCACCACCGGCGACCGTCTACGGCGCCCTCCTCGACCGGGAGTCGCTCGAGGCCTGGCTGCCGCCGGACGGCATGCGCGGACGGGTCGAGCGGTGGGATCCCTGGCCTGGTGGCGGGTTCCGGATGGTGCTCACCTACCTCGACCCCACCGACAGCCCCGGCAAGACCTCAGATGCGACGGACGTCGTCGACGTCGGGTTCGCCGACCTGGTGCCACCGGAGCGCGTGGTGCAACGGGCGGTGTTCGAGGCCGACGACCAATCGTACGCGGGCACCATGACAATGACCTGGCACCTCGCAGCCGACGGTGACGGGACCGAGGTGACCGTCACCGCCACGGACGTGCCACCCGGCATCGACCAAGCCGTCCACGAGGCCGGAATCGCCTCCTCGCTGGCCAACCTGGCGTCGTACGTCGAGGCGGCAGGCTGACTCAAGTCGGCTGAGCCCGGGCCCGGCCACGATCACCCCGGCGAAGAGTATGGCCTCCAGGTCGTGCGCCGGCGCCGCGGCCTGGCGACCACAAAGCTCGCCACCGAACACGTCTACCTGATCACCAGCCTGAGCGTCTTCCGCCAGGACGGTGAGACCAACATCGCTGCCGCCCTCCGCCGCACCGGCCGTGACCACCCGCCGCCCGCGACTGGCCCTGGGCCGGGCATGACGAACCCGGACGCATCGCGGTCAGCGGTGCCCCCGGGGGGAACGACAGGCGGCAACAGCCGTTTGTCCTGGTCCGCGCTGATAGGCGCTCGCCGCGCGGAAGAACGCCTACCAAGAGCGACTTCGCCCCGGACTCACCGATCCGTCAGTGGACGGAATTCCCGGCCATGGCCGCATGAGAAGCCACTGGACCATGACGAGCCACTGGACTAGGACCGCGCCTCGGACTCCAGCGGCCGTGGCTCGGGCAGCGCGGGTGCGTCCGGGCCGTTGCCGGTGAGGCGCATCGCCGCGTAGGCGCCCAGGTACAGCGCGGCGACGATCAGCAGCAGTGTCTGATAACCGGTCAGCAGGGCGAGGTACTCCAGGGTGCCGCCGGTGAGGGCGCCGAGCAGGTTGGCGCCGAAGGCGGCCGTGGGGTCTGGGGCGGAGGCCAGCCGGTCGGAGAAGACCAGGTTGGCGCAGAAGATCGGCGCGAAGGCGAGGGCGATCGCCGCGGCGAGCCGTCCGGCGAAGGGCAGCGACAGGACGGACTCGGCGGGGACCAGCCAGGCGACGGCCAGGGTGGCGAGCAGGACGAGCGTCATCACTGGTTGGTTGAGCCGCCGCATCCGGCGGCGCACTTCGACGCCCGCCAGCACGGCGAGCAGTACGCCGATGAAGACGAGCGCGTTGACCAGCCAGGTGGTGCCGAAGTACAGAGCGAAGCCGATGACGCTCTTGGTCTCCAACAGCATGAACGCGGCGCCGAGCAGGAACATGTCGGCATAGCGGACGGTGCGTCGGACGCGGACTCCGGCGAGGCGCACGGACAGGACGGTGACCAGCAGGATGGCCCCGAGTGCGCCCAGGTAGAGGCTGGGGACGGTGCGGTGCAGCAGATAGGGGAAGGGGTGGTCGTCGGTCGCGGGCTCCGGGACGGGGCCGCTGGCGTGCCAGATCTTCCCGCAGGTCTGGTCGGCTGTGGTCCGGCCGGCCACGAAGACGGCTTTTCTGCCGCCGTATTCGGTCATGCAGGGGGCGTGTCCGAACACGGTGGTGAGATCACCGGCGAATCGGTCGATCAGCCAGTCCTGGCGATAGTAGTTGTACATCGTGAACGCGCCGTGCGGGGACAGGTGTTCGTGCGCAGCCTCGAATGCCTCCCGGGTGAACAGGTAGCTCTCCAGACGGAGATTGCTCGCGCCGGACACGAGCGTCAGTGAGTCCGGCAGCGCGAGGACGATTAGGTCGTAGCGGGCGTTGGTCCGTTCGAGGAATGCGCGGCCGTCATCGATATGGGTGTGCACCCTGGGGTCGTCGTACGGCTTTTCGGGATGCAGCCGCGCGCCGATCTCCCGCAGCTTCGGGTCGATTTCGACGGCGTCCACGTGCTTGGCCCCGTGGGCCAGCGCGACGGCCACGTCGTTGCCGTTGCCGGCGCCGATGATGAGGACCCTGCGGTAGGGATTTCCGGGGGTCTCGCGGTAGGGCTGTTCGTACGGCGAGCCGGCCTTCATCAGGACACTGAGCGGCGCGATGCTCTGGTGCGGGACGCCGTTGGCGGAGATCTTGTAGTCGCGGGTGCTGCTGCCGGCCGGGGGCCGCTTGACCTCGATCTTGTAGTACGGCGACCAGGAGACGCCCTGCGCCGCCGACTCGAAGGCCAGGACCGCCACCATCGCGGTGAGTGGTACGGCGTAGCGCACGCTGTTGCCCCGTCCGCCGAGCACGAGCATGGCCAGTCCGGCGATGACTCCCCAGGCGACCGAGGGGGCGCTCAGCCAGGACAGCAGGGCGAACGCCACGGACCCGGTGAGGGCACCAAGGAGGTCGTACTGGTACGCCTCCAGGGACGGCAGCTGCCGGAACAGGTCCGCGGTGATCTTGCCGATGGCTGCCATGACCACTGCGGCCAGCAGGAACACGACCGGGAGAGTGACCCATTCCGGAAGTCCCGTGGTTTTCACGGCGGTGAAGTAGATGACCTCATCGCTGGTCTGCTGCACCTGGACCGGGAATTCCCGTACAAGGACCACGAGGACGGCCAGCGGTACGGGCGCCCAGCGTTTCAGCCACTGCCCGCGGCGGGCCGGAATGAGGAATCCAAGACCGATACCGAGGAACGATCCGAGGAGAATGAAGTTCGAGAAGTAACTCAGATGGACGATGTTGGCGCCCGTCCAGCGGATAAGCGCCAATTCGACGAACAGCATGGTCGCGCTGGCCAACAGTAGTCTTCCGCGGATTTCCCAGGCACCAGTGCGACATTCCATGTCCCGAAAGGTGCCACTTTCGCCGCGACGAGTCGAGCACCCGCGCGTCCGGCCCGGTGGCCTTCCTCCATGCTGACCGGCCGGACGAACACACTCGGTCCACGCCCCAGGACCACCTCGAGATCAGTTCCTGGAGGCGGTCTGCCGACCACCAGTCGGCCCGTCGATGACCCGGCCACCGATGCGAGCCGCCCCACGGGCTCGCCTGGTGGCCGGACCTCAGGGCGCGAACCGGGCGTGTTACGCCACGGCATCGAGGATGCTGTGCGCGTTTTCTCCTGAGGCGACGCCCGGCAGCTTCAAGTCCGCCCGGTGTGGCAGTTGTTCGCACCCGCTTGCCGTGCGCTGCCGGGCGCCGTGGCGCATCACGGGCATGTCGAGGTCGATCAGAGGGGGCAGGACCGGGTTGATTGGGCGTGTCGGGGACGAGGGCCTCGCACAGCAGGACACGGCCGCCATCGTTCGTCGCGGCTGGGCAGCCGGCCGGGATCCCGACAGCCTGCTCGTCGCCCCAGCCACGAAAGTTGGCGAAGCCCTCCCCCAGCAGTACGCGGCACTGTTCGCCCTTGCGGTACGGGCCCCCGACCTCGGCCCCTTCCCACGGTCGTGGACATGGCGGCGGACAGGGCGCCTTGCTCACAGCACTCTGTCCGGGCATCCCACGGGCCGTGGAGTTCTCGTCCGGCAGAGCGTGACGGAACTGCTTGTTGCCGGCAACCCCGTCCGGTTCGAACCCGCGCACACGGCTCCGGAGCACCCTCGGTAGTCGCCTGCCGCCGGCCCCGCGGACGGGCACGCCGGGGAGGACTGCGCCTGAGTAGGCGTACTCAGGTTGATTGTGTCGCTCGGCTCTGTCGCGGTCGGTCCGCGTTCCCCACGATGGGATGGCTCCACCCCGTCGAAAGAAGGTGCTTATGGCCGGTGTCCTGCAGCTGCGCGCTGCCACTCCGGAGGATCTCGAGTGGATCCACGAATTACGTCACCGGGTGTACGCACAGGAGCTGGGCCAGCATGCGCCGGATCCGTCCGGGCGGCTTCGCGACGGGCTGGACGGCGACAACGTCTACCTGGTCGCGGCGCGAGGCGCGGCCCGAATCGGCTTCATCAGCCTGACTCCGCCCTGGTTGGGACGGTATGCGCTGGACAAGTATCTGACCCGCGATGAGCTGCCGCTGCTGACCGAGGACGATCCGTTCGAGGTACGCATCCTCACCGTTGAGCCGCGCTGGCGGGCCACCGCGGCGGCACCGCTGCTGATGTACGCGGCGCTGCGCTGGATCGCCGCCCGGGGCGGTCGTCGGGTGGTGGCGATGGGGCGCGCCGAGCTGCTCGACATGTATTTGGCCGCCGGACTGCGCCCGGTCGGCCGTACCGTCCACAGCGGTGCGCTGACGTTCGAGGTGCTGACCGGCAGCGTGACCGAACTGATGAAGGGCGCGATGGACCGTCACCGCTCCACGCTGGAGCGTCTGGGGTCCGAAGTGGACTGGCGACTGGACGTGGCGTTCGCACCCCGGCCGGACGGCTGCGAGCACGGCGGCGCCTCGTTCACCGCCATCGGTACGGACTTCCGCAGCCTGCACCGGCGCCATCAGGTGGTCGCGGCCGACGTGCTGGACGCCTGGTTCCCGCCGGCCCCCGGGGTGCGGGCGGCGCTCGCGGAGGATCCGGCCTGGGCCGCCCGGACCTCGCCGCCGGCCGGTGCCGAGGGCCTGCTGGCGGAAATCGCCAAGGCCCGGGCGCTTTCGGCGGAGACGCTCGCGGTCGGCGCCGGTTCATCCGATTTGATCTTCAGGGCGTTCGGCCGGTGGCTGACCCCGGAGAGCCGGGTGCTTCTCACAGACCCGGGCTACGGCGAGTATGCCCACGTCACGGAGAGGGGGATCGGATGCCGGGTCGACCGGTTCAGGTTGCGTCGCGAAGACGGCTGGCGGATCGATCCGGCCCGGCTGTCCGCTGCCGTTGGATCCGGTCGCTACGACCTCGTGGTGGTGGTCAACCCGAACAACCCCACCGGACGCCACGCGCCGGCCGCCGAGCTCCGCTCCGTAATCGCCGCCGCGCCGGCCCGAACCCGCTGGTGGATCGACGAGGCGTACCTGGGATATGTCGACCAGACCGAGTCGCTCGTCGGCCTCGCCGCGACGGACCCGCGGGTAGTGGTCTGCAGCTCACTGTCCAAGATGTACGCCCTGTCCGGTATGCGGGCCGCGTACCTGGTGGCCGAGCCGACCACCGCGGCGCGACTACGCCGATGGACGCCGCCCTGGCCGGTCAGCCTCCCGGCGCAGCTTGCCGCGGTGGCAGCCCTGCGCGACCCGGCCTACTACAGCGACTGCTGGCTTCGCACCCACGCGCTGCGCGGGCAGCTGGCCGCCGACCTGGCCGGGCTGGATGAGGCCCTGGTGGTTGAGGAGGCCGTGGCGAATTTCCTGACCGTGACCCTGCCATCCGGCGGGCCGAGTGCCGCACAACTGGTGAACGAGTGCCGTCGCCGCGACGTCTACCTGCGCGACCTGTCGCCATTGTCGTCGGAATACCAGGGGCGCGCCGTGCGCATCGCGGTCAAGGACAGTGCCGAGAATGCGCTCATTGTGGCCGCCTGTCAGGCCGCCCTGGACGTGCTGCGACCGGGTTCGGCCTCGCTCGTTTCGATGCCTGAGGGCGTTCCCGCCGCTGGATCCGCTCGGTGATGACCGTGGCTTCTCTGGCGCCCTACCTCGGTGGGGCGCTGGCGCTCGGCGGCATCGCGGTTGCGGTGTCCCGGCGCCGTGAGTTGCTGATCCGGTGGTGCGCCTGGGCGGTCGGAGTGCCACTGGTCACCGGTGCGTTCTGGCTGGGCCGCCCGGGTGCCGCGGCCATCGCCATCGTGGTCGGGGTGATTGCGGTGATGGAGTTCGGCGGGCTGATGCTGCTGGGCTGGGTGGACCGGGCCGTGCTGGCCGCGGCAGTGGCAGGCGTGGTGCTCGCTGCCTGGCTGGCGCCCGGACAGGAGCTTCGCGCGGTCGCGATCGGGGCGCTCGCGGTGGCCGCGGTGCCGCTCTTCGCCGGCGACGCCGACCACGGCCTGCGCCGGCTCGGCGCCGGCCTGCTCGGGCTGGCCTGGCTGAGTGTGCTGGCCGCGCTGGTCGTGCTCGGGGCGAACGCACTCGCGCTGTTCGTGGCGGTCTCGGTCGCCGACATCGTGGCGTACTTCGCCGGTCAACGGCTGGGCGGGCCGCGGCTGTCGCCACTGTCGCCGGCCAAGCGGTGGAGCGGGACCCTGGCCGGGGCCGCCGCAGGCCTCGGCGTGCTCGCCGTGCTGTCCGCGCTGAGCTGGCCGATGGCGGTTGCGGTGGCGGTCGGCGGCCCGGTCGGCGACCTTCTCGAATCCATGATCAAAAGAGGTGTGCAGACGAAAGACGCCGGCCGCTGGCTACCCGGCTCCGGCGGCCTGCTGGACCGGATCGACTCGCTGCTCATCGCGCTGGCTGTCCTGCTTGTCCTGCGCTGACCCTCATCCGTCCTCGGCCGGGCAGCGGACAGTGTGACGAAGGACCGAGGCCGATGCGTGAACCTCTCCAATGAAGGCGGCGCTCACACCCAGGTGGCGCATCCGTTCGCAGCAGCGGCTGATCAGCCGGGAGACGCGCATCTGGGAGATGCCGAGTTGTTCGGTGATGCGCCTTGGGGGCGTGTCGTCGTCGAAGAATCGCATGCGGAGGATGTTCCTTTCGCGTTCGGGCAGTTGGCGCAGGCGAGGGCCTGACGGCCTCGCGGCTGATGACCACGTCGAGCGCGGGGGCGGGGGAGTCGAGCGCGTCGCGCGGCGAGTATCCGTCTTCGCTGCACGGGAGTTCAGCGTCGAGCGAGAGCGCCGTGAAACTCTCCAGTGCCTTCAGCGACTTCAGTGCCTCCAGCCCGACCAGCACGTCGCGGGCTCACGTGGTCGTGCCCGGCGATCTCGTCAACTTCCCGTGCCTGAACGGAGTGGGCAGGCATCGGCGGCGGGCGTCTGAGGGCGGCGTAGGGCCTGCCTGGGGCGGGCAGGGGGACCGCACCGTGCGCGCAGCGTCCGGACGACGCGCGCACGGCATGGGTCGTCGCGCGCCGGGGCCGTACGACTTGACTGGGGATCCGCTGCTTCGGCACGGCGAGCGGCCGGTCTGTCCGCATTCGAAGCGGTTCTTCGTGGCACTTGCAGTGTTATGGCGCGAGGAAGGTGTGCGGTGGACGCGGTGCGCGGTGAGGTCCTGTCGGTGGGGCGAGCGGTGCGGCGTGCCTGGCTGCGGCCCGGACGTGAGCGGGACCTGGCGGTGCAGTCGCTCAAGGCGGCGCTGGCCGCCCTCGTGGCGTGGATGATCGCGGGTCGGTTGCTGCACGCGCCGCTTTCTTTCATCGCCCCCTGGGTGGCAGTCGTCCTGGTGCGCTCCACGGTCTATCAATCGGTTGCGCAGGGTCTGCAGCAGCTGGGCGCAATCGCCCTGGGGACGGTGCTGGCCACGGCCGGTGGAATGACGCTGGGCAACCCGACACTGGCGCTGGCTCTGGTGCTGCCCGCCATTCTGTTGTTGGGCAACTGGCCAAAGCTGGGTGATCAGGGCCTCAACGGTGCAACCGCGGTTCTGTTCACGCTCACCTTCGGCCATCCGAGTGTGGACACAGCGGTCGCGCGGCTGCTGGAGTCGCTGCTCGGAGCCGCGGTGGGAGTGGGGGTGAACATGTTGATCCTGCCCCCGGTGTTTCTGCGCAGCACCCACAAGGCCGTGGGTGCGGTGACCGACGAGGCGGCGCGGACGCTGACCGCCATCGCGGACGGCCTGTCCGACTCATGGGGTCACCCCCAGGCCCGTGACTGGGACGGGCGGGCCCGTCGGCTCTTCGGCCTCATCGGGCACGCGCGATCGGCTCTGGAACGCGGCAAGGAGAGCGTCCGGCTCAATCCGGACCGACGGCGCCGCGCGGAGCTGGGGCGTCTGCAGGACTCCTTCGAGCACACCATTCATGTGCTCGAGGAACTCGCCGATTACCTCAGTGACCTGACCCGCACGCTGAAAGAGGCGTCGGACCACCGCTCTGACAGGCCGCGCCCCGACGGAGGGGTAATTGCCCTGTACGCACAGTTCCTGCGCCACGTGGCCACCGCAGTGGACGCGTACGGCTGCGTTGTCACCGACGACAGCCGGGCGGCCCGGAGGCGTGTGCGCCGGGCCGTTGATGAGATCCGCGCCTGTCAGCAGGACCTGCGTGACGTCGTGTCCCGGAAGGGCCCCACCGATCTGGAGGGGATGGCCCTGTACGGGTCCCTCCTGGTCGACGCCGGCAGGGTCACCGATCACCTGCTCACACAACCTCCCCACCTGAACCATGACTCTGACCCGTCCCAGTGACCGTCTGCCGCCGAACCGATGACGGAACCAGGTCGGCCCCTCCCGCTCCCGCCAGCCCGACTTCAGCCGCTTCCCTGTTCCCAGCAGGACGGATGCGCCCGCCCGGCGGTCGCCCTTTGACCGGGTGGGCGGGGGTGGTCATCGCTGTCACTTCAGCCGGATCTCCCGGGGTTTGTGAAGGACGGTGGTGGGACTGGTCCCGGCGTCAGCTCTGAGACGGCGAGGTGCTGACTTCGTGCAGGATTTCGATGACCTCGTCGTCGCTGACCTGGTCGAAGTCGTCGTACCACTGGCCGACCGCCCAGAAGTCCGGTGGTTGGTGAAGGCAGACGAGGTCGTCGGCCTCAGAGCGCATCGCGGCGGCAGAGTCGGGAGCGCAGACGGGCACGGCGAGGATCAGGCGGGCGGGGCCCCGGCGGCGCAGGTACCGGAGAGCGGCGCGTGCGGTGGCCCCGGTGGCGAGCCCGTCGTCAATGACGATCACGGCCCGGTCCTTGACGTCGGGCGCGGGGCGGTCGCCCCGGTACAGCAGTTCTCGGCGGTGCAGTTCGTTCCGCTCGCGGGCCACGTCCGGGCTGAGGCGCTCCTCGGTCAGGTCGAGCATCTCCAAGGCGCGCCGGTCGAAGAGCGGAGGATCGTCACCGACGATCGCGCCGACTCCGGTCTCGGGGTGGCCAGGGACACCGATTTTCCGTGCGACCAGCACATCCAAGGGTGCCTTGAGGGCTCGGGCCACCTCGGCTGCCACCGGGGCGCCTCCTCGGGGCAGCGCCAGCACGACGGGGTTGACGAGATCTCCGTCGGCCGCCCACTCCATCAGCCGGACGGCGAGTTCCTGGCCGGCGTGGCGACGGTCGTGAAATCGCATGATGCCTGCCTTCCTCTTGCGAGGGGATGTGTGTGATCCGGTCGGTGAGCTGTGTATGCCGGATGTCCAGTGGTCACCGCGCCGCGGGGCCGGCTGAGAGGGTGCCGGATGCGGGGGACCGGGACGCGTCCACAAATGCCGCTAGGACTTGGTGTCGGGCTCGTTCCGGCGTGTCTCGTACTCCTTGTGGCCGTTGGGGCAGGAAGGGATTTTGTCGCCCTGCTTGACGTGGACCTTCTCGCTGCAACTGGCGCAGTAGAAGTCCCCCGTCTTCTGCGCCTTCTCACCGGCCTTCGCTGTCATCGCTCGCTCATCTCCAGGTTCGTCGCTTCTTCAGACCTGGCGCGACCGCCCCCTCGTCCGAGCCTCCGAGGACGACCTTTGTCCAGCCCGCTTCCCGCCGGTCGAAGCGGCGGTTCGCCTCGACCGGCTCGGGCACCTCTTCCAGGCGTACGTTCCCGACCCCGTGCCACACGACAGCCTTCATGCGGATGCTCCTTCATCGATTTCCGGCGAAGAGTCCCGTCCCGGCAGTCAGCCACCCAGTGCCACCGAGCCGCTCCTCGTCCGGGCTCAGGCCCGCGACGTCACCTGTCCCTGTTCGGGGTTTCCTGCCCGGCTGCACCCAAACTGGGACAGGCTGCGACAGTCTTCGGCGGCCATCCGGCAGGACGGCGACCACGGGTATCGCGTTTCCCGGTCAGTCCCGTCCCCGGTCGCCATGGTGGACGTACCCCGCGGAGAGGTGCCACACGGCCCGGGCGCGTTCTGCATCCGGACTCTCCCGTGGGCGCAGCCGGGTGCCCGAGACACCACCGGTGTACCGTCCGCCGCGCCCGCACTCAAGGGCAGATGCGAAGGGGAGAGGGCCGGTCGGACTGCTCCCGCCGGCACAAGGAATCCGCCACGCGACGACCAGGACATCCGACGACCGGGACACCCGACGACCAGGACACCTGAGGGTGCGGTATGAGGCTTTGGCGTCCGTCTTGGCGGCGCTCGGACGCCAAGCCTCACACCGCACTCTCAAGATGAGTCTCCATAGCGGGTGGCAATCGCGGCGGCGCGGTTGCGTAGGGAGGTGCGCAGCGACTGCGGGGTCAGGGCTTCCGCGTCCGTGCTGAGCTGCCACAGCGCCCATTCGGCGTGTCGGGAATCTTGGAAGGTCACCTTCAGCCTCAGCCAGCCGTCTGCGTCGGGTTCTTCTGCGCGGACTGCCAGCGCGGTGTCCAGCAAATCCTCCCGTCGCGCCGGGTTCACTCGTACCAACACGGTGATGTGGTCGCCGCCGGAGAGAAACTGTGCGGAGCGTTCCCGCCAGATCCGGTCCAGATCGACCCGGTTTTGCCGCTGTGCCGTTTCGGGGAGTTCCTCGGCGGCCAACACGCGCGACAGCCGGTAGGTGCGCTCCGCGCCAGATCTCGTGGCCAGCAAGTAGCCCCGGTCGCGTACGGTGACCAGGCCGATCGGGTCCACCGTGCGCCACTGTGGTGTCTGGCCTGTGGCCGCGTAGCGGATGCGCAGCTTGTGTCCGGCGAGCACCGCGCGCCTGACCTCGATCATTGTCGTGTCTGGTACCTCCTCAGTGACCAGCCGGCGTGAGAGCAGGTCGGTTTCCGGGTCGACGAGAAATCGCTGGGCCGCGTCGCTCGCGGTGGCCCGGTGGCTTTCGGGCAGCGCGTCGACCACCTTCCGCATGGCCGAGGCGAGCGCCGAGCCGAGGCTGAATACCTGCCCGCCGCGCCCCGATCCGGCGGTGAGCAAGGCGAGGGCCTCGTCGTGGTTCAGACCGGTGAGCTCGGTCCGGAAACCGGGCAGCAAGGTGAAACCGCCGTGCCGGCCGCGTTCGGCGTAGACCGGGACGCCGGCCGCGGACAGTGCCTCGATGTCGCGCAGCACGGTGCGGGTGGATACCTCCAGCTCCCGGGCCAGCGTGTCCGCAGTCAGCCGACCGCGCTGACGCAGCAGCAGCACCAGCGAGACCAACCGGTCAGCACGCATACGAGAACGCTAGCGGAATACATGACTGGGGGTGTCGTGATTTGTTGCGAGGCTCGTCAACACGGCGTCGAAGCCGGCGCAACCGAGCCGATGGACGTACGTACTCCCGATGAATCGAATGGAGCTGTGGCAGTGGAAAGAACGGCGGTCAACCCGGTGACGTGGTCGGCGGAGATGGGATTCAACCAGGGTGAGGTTGTATCGGGGCACACCCGGACCTTGTACATCTCGGGGCAGACCGCGATGAGCGGCGACGGCAAGCCCCTGCATGACGGTGACATGGCGGCGCAGTTGGCGCTGAGCATCGACAACCTGGAGGCTGTGCTAGCCAAGGCCGGCATGTCTCTCGTGAACCTCGTCCGGCTCAACGTCTACACGACCGACGTCGATCTGCTTTTCCCGCACTACGGCGTGCTGGCGGCGCGGTTGGGTGCCGCCGGGGTGGCGCCGACCACCACGATGCTCGGGGTGGCGCGACTGGCGATCCCCGGCCAGCTGGTCGAGCTCGAGGGGACCGCCGTCGCGTGATGCGACCTCGCCGCCCCTGCTGCGCGTGCCGGTTCAACCGGCACGCGCAGCAGGCAGATGGGTGATCGTCTGTGCCCACAGGGTGGTGTGAGGCCTCGTGTCCGTTACGGCGGCTGACCAGACGCTTGAGCTGAGGGCGGATGCCCTCGGTGTTCTTCGGTACGACGGGCCGCTCCGGGCCCGGAGCGGCCCGTCCTCGTTGGTGAAGACGGTCATGATCTGCTGGGAGCCGGCGTGTTCGGGCGCAGCTCGTATGTCAGGTCCTCCCGCAGATCGGGTGGAACCTCCTCGCGAAGTCGTGGATGGACGATCGTCTCCGCCTGGTCGTTGTGGCGGCGCACCTGATGATCAACCGCCGGAGCAGAGGGTCGAAATTCACCTTGTCGACCTTGGTGAATTCCAGGTCCTTCATGGTCTCCTCGGCGCGCACGAGATTCATGACCCCGGCGGGCAGTCGGCCGCTGCCTGGAACCAGCCCACGCGCGATCCCGTACAGGAGCCACACGGCCGTGGGATGACACACCAGACCGACGGCGGCCCTCTTCAGACCAACTCCGGCGCCGAGGATCTCCGGTGGGCCGAAGGCGCCCTGCGGCCCGGTCGGCCGACCGGTTGACGTCGCTTGTCGGTGGGGTACCCGGGCCAATGTGAAGCGGCAGCGGCGTGGGCATCTTCGTCGCCGACGGAGTGCTGTACGTGCCGTATATGCCGTACGTGTCGTACGAACCCGGACGCGATGTCCCGACATCCGCGGCGGCAAGCCGAACTACCGAACCTTGGCAACACGATGAAGCTCTCGTTTCTCGACCCCCTCTTCACCGAACCCGGTCCCTGGGCCAGCGTGTACCTCGACACATCCCGGGACATCGACGATCCCGACAGGGCGATCGACCTGCGCTGGCGGCATCAGCGCGATGCCCTGCTCGCCCAGGGAGCGGACCGTGCAACCGTCTCCGCACTTGCCGAGGCCGTGGGCACGGACCGTTCGTTGCCTGGACCGCACGGACAGGCACTGTTCGCGGCGCACGGACACCTGGCCCTGGTGGAGGAACTGCCCGAGCCGCCGGTGCGTGACAGGGGCCGGCTGGACGTACTGCCCGACGCCGCGCCGCTGGCCGTGCAGCGCGCGCCGGACATCCCGTACCTGGCCGTCGCCCTCACACGCGGCGGCCAGTGGCCGGCGGACGAGGGAGCGGCGGACGAGGGGGTGGACGAGGGGATCGACGACCGTGGCCCGGGCGACCACGTAAGGGTCGTCTCGGCGACTGGGCGGTGGCCCACCGGCAGGGTCAGTCCGGGGCGGCGGCTGAGCCACCAGGTGCCGATCGACGCATGGCAGCGCACGGCCCCGCAGGTCGCCCGGGAACTCGCGGACCTTGCCGAACGCGACCGCGCCGAATCAATAGTGCTGTGCCGGGACCCGGACGATGTCTGGGTGCCGGGCGTCCTGGTGAACCAGTTGCCCACCCGGCTGCGGAGCCGGGTGACGGTGGTGGACGACGGCTGCGTAACCGGTCCCGGGGGAGCCGCCGGTCCGGGTGTGCTGGAGGAGCACGTGGGCCGGGTGCTGGACGGGTGCCTGAGCGCGGCGGACGAGCGGCTGGCGGAGGACTTCCTGGCGCAGCGTGCCCGGCACCGCCGGAGGTCGGAGGGCATCGACGCGGCGGTCGCCGCCCTGCAACGGGGACAGGCCCGAGCCCTCCTGCTCACCCGCGGGGCCCGGCTGCCCGAGTGCCTGTGGCTGGGCATCCAGCCACCGCAGATCGCAATGTCCGCTGCGGACCTGGAGGCTTTCGGCGTGACGTCCTTCCGGGAGGAACCGGCCGACGCGGCTCTGCTGCACGCCGTTGTCCGCACCGGAGCCGAACTGATCGTGCTGCCACCGGACCGCATCCCCCTGACCGACGGCGTGGGCGTCCTGTTGCGTTACCGGTACGCGCCGGCCCAGTCCGCACAGTAGGTGATTCAAGGCCGCCCGACGGTGCCCCGTGCCATGTGCTCGGCACCGCGGGTTCTCGCAGCGAGGGTGGGTACGCGGTGGGGAACATCCGGTTCGTATCGATCCGAAAGGCCGGCAGGAACGAAGAAGCCGGAAGAAGCCGGAGCAACCGAATAACTGAAAATACCGGAAGTATCCGAAGTATCCGAAGTGCCGAAAGTACCGGAAGAAGTTGATGTCGATGATCTCCGAGATGGTTCTGGTGCCCACCGACGACGCCACGCTCTCGGGCGACTTCGTCGTCCCGGCAGCGGCGCGTGCCGTGGTGCTGTTCGCGCACGGCAGTGGCAGTTCCCGGCACAGCCCACGCAACCGGATGGTCGCCGCCGAGTTGCGCACGGCCGGGTTCGGCACGCTGCTGATGGACCTGCTCAGCGAACGCGAGGAGCGGCACGACGCGATCACCGCCGAGCACCGCTTCGACGTTCCGCTCCTGGGGCGGCGGCTCGTGGCCGCGATCGACTGGCTGGAGGTGCAGCCTGACACCCGGGGGCTCCCGGTTGTCCTGTTCGGCGCCAGTACAGGCGCCGCGGCGGCTCTGGTGGCCGCGGCCGAGCGGCCGGACCGGGTGCTGACCGTGGTGTCGCGGGGTGGGCGGCCCGATCTCGCCGACGGCGCTTTGGAACACGTGAGGGCCCCGGTCCTGCTCATCGTCGGCGGTCAGGACAACGAGGTGCTCAAGCTCAACCAGGAGGCGGCTCGGCGGCTGCGCGCGCCGCACTCCCTGCGCATCGTGGAGGGAGCCACGCACCTGTTCGAAGAGCCCGGTGCTCTGGAACAGGTCGCCGAGACGGCCAGGCAGTGGTGCGACGACCGACTGCGCGCTGTTCGGGAGACGGCCGCGGAAGAGGAGTGACCGGGCCCATCGTTCGCAGGGGCCGACTCATCGAGACCCACCACGCTCATCGAGATCGACCAACCGGAAGGGGCAGTCCCCGGTGGTGCGAAGGCGGTCAGCGGGCAGCACTGGACCGTCCTGCCTCATCGGCATGATCATCGGTGTGATCACGGCGTGCGGTCCGTGTCGGCGGAGACGGGGGCGCGATGACCGGCGGCGATGGAACTGTCCTGGTCGGGATCGACGACACGTCCCACTCCTGGCTCGCCGCGGACCGGGCGGCACCCAAGCGGAGCTGCGCGGCGGTGCGTCGAGGCTCGTCCATGCCGTCGGCCCCTGATCCGAGATGGGATACGACGAGACCGGGACGGGTGTCACCGGCAGGTCTTCGAGGCCGCTACCGGCATGTTGGACGACGGCCGCGCCCGGATCGGGACTGCCCATCCGGGCCTGCGGATTGACGCCGTCCTCGCCCACGACCACCCGGCCGAGGCCATCCTGGACTCGGCCGAGGACGCCGACCTGATCGTGGTCGGAACCCGCGGGGAGGGAGGCTTTCGTTGTTGCAGGTCGCCGAGGAGTAGTCGCTGGGCCCGCGTCCGTCACATGGAGCCGTAGTGGGGCCACCCGAAGCGGTTCTCTGACCGACACCAGTCCGCCTCCTCCCGGGTGCCCCTCCGAGGCTTCGGGTTCGGACCGCCGCGCTCAGGATTCGGGGCCGCTTCAAAGGGAACTCGCGCGCGAAACGGCTCGCGAAGCCCCATACGGCGCACGGCCTGGTGACCGACCGGGACCTGACCATGCGGATCCTCGCGGAGGGCGGCGACCTCGGCACCATGCCGCACGCAAACGCTGGCTCAGGAAGCGGTTCTGATACCTGGGATGGCTGGGATTCCTGGGATGCCTGGAGGGAGCGTCCATGGACAACGCGCGACGCGAGGAAGCGTACCTACGACAGAGCGGACGCAAGACGGTCACCGGTCGACAGAGGCGACGTCTGAAGAAGAAGGCTGGGCAGGGCAAGGGATGACACGCCCAAGGTAACCAAGGTAAGGCGTGTCGGCCGTTGCTACGGCGCTGGCACAGGTCTCCGGCCTTGTGTGGAAGCCGGACGCGGAGTATCGGTGCGGTGCGACCGTGGGAGGCGGTGCTGTGGACGATGACGATGGCAGTGGCACGCTGAGGACGCTCATGTTCGGGGAACTGTGAACCAGCTGAGTCGGCGTGCCCTGTCTGACGATCTTCGGGCAGCCGATGCGCGCGAGAACGCCACGGTTGCGCAGCCCCAGGGGACACATGAGGGGTGAGGGTCTGGGGACTCGAGTTGATCACAAGCGGGGCAGTCAGTCGCGGAGGCTCGGGGCGACCGGCAACTGGGTCATCTGGGCTCGCCTGCGTGGCCGCGGGAGGCACCTTCACAGGGGCGAAGTTCGCGCCGTTGTGCACAATCGCGCGGTGGGCGATGCCGCTGCCGAGGTGGTTAGGCGCAGCTCGGGGGGTCGTCCTCGGTCGGTATGAATGGGTGTCTGCGCGAATACAGGTGACCCCAGCCGTGAGCGTGGAGTCGAGGGCAACTCGCTTGGTGCTCCCGTGTCTTCGAGCGCGAATCGGCCCCGCGGCCTGGCAACCCCGGGTCGGGACGTACTGGTTAAGGCTTGCCTGGTTTTGCCCAGGTTTGCTCTCAGTAGAAGACTGGTCATGTCGGAAGTTTCGGATGTGCGAGTGGCTACTGGGAGGCGTCATGTTCGTACGCACTGTTTATGCGACCGGCGATCCGGCAAACATCGACACGGCTATCGAGGGACTCAGCACTGAAGGCCGGGAATTGCTCGAGCAGCAGCCAGGCTTCCGCGGCTTCGGGATCTTCGCGGACCGGGAGCTCGGAAAGCTGCTGGGGGTGACCTGGTGGGAGTCGGAGGAGGCCCGGCGGAACAGCGACGAGGCATTGCGCGAGCGGCGGACGGCGCTCCTGGAGCGCTTCGCGGCAACAACGGCGACCGACAATTTCGAAGCGGTGGTCTTTCACTCCGTCCGGCAGCCGGAGGCGGGAGCGGGGCTGCGGGTCACCAGGGTGGAATTCGACCCCTCGGACGCGGATCTGTTCGCCGAGACGTTTCGGGCGACGGTGGTCCCGAAGCTCGAAACGCTCCCGGGACTGGCCAGGACGTCCCTGCTCATCGACCGGGACCGGGGGCGCGGACTGGTCGGCGCCCTCTTCGCCGACCGCGAGTCCTTTGCCGCGTCCCGCTCCGGCCAGGCGGCGGCCAGGCACGAGGGTGCCGCCAAGGCGCATGTCACCGTGACCGGGCTGGAGGAGTTCGAGGTCGTCTACGCCGACGTGCGAAGCGACTGAGGTGACGGGGGTTCCGAGCGGGGACGGTCGCAGCGGCCAAGCGCAGCGCCGCGCTCGGTGCACACCAGTCCTGGCAACCGTCCCGGCCGCCGTCCTGATCACGACATGACTCTGGCCACGGCCATGCATGCCTGCGTGCCTGACCGTCACGTGGTTTCCGCTTTGCCCGCGTCCAGCTCTGGGGCGTTTGAAGTGCCCGGTTGTTGGTTTGCTGCGGCTCCGCTCGGCGTCGCCCGTGACGCACGGGAGCGCAGGCTGATGCGCGTACGAGTAAACGGCTGAGAGGGTATCCGCGAGGTGTTTCGCCTGCAGCCGGGGGCCGCCGTCGACCCGATGCGTTCCACCGGTGCCATCAGTCATCGCGCGAGCGCCTTGGCGCCCCTGGGGTGCCGTTCCTCGAACTGCTGCGGGGGGAGACGGCGGTCTGGGAGGAAGTGGACGAACTCCGTGCGGTCATAGCGCGCTTGACCGAGCGCCTTGCCCGGCCGAGGAGCGCCTGCCGCGCCTGGTGAGCACCGGGAAACGGCGGCCGAGATTCTGGATGGCCCCGACGCCCACGCGGAGTCGTCACCGCCGACGCGGAGCCGTCGCCGGCGTGATCGGGCGGCCGCCGGCATCGCGCAGTCCGTCGCGGGTGTCGGCACGTCCGTAGTCCTTGGGAAGGGCCTGCGTCGCTCTCGGCGAGCGATGCGTTCGACGTGTCGATGCGGTACGGGCTGCCGGCCGCCGTGTGCCGGGATCGGGCCGACCGCCGACAGTGGTCCCGGTGGCGCGCGGGCGTGGACGGTCGTGCCGTCGCCCCCCTCGCGTACCCCGGGGCCGTCGCGGCGCGGCACGCGCGTTCCTCACAGCACGAGCCATCCGTCCTTTCAAGGGAGTACTGAGGTCCTGGATCTCCTGCGGCCCTGGAGCCGGGTCGGGTCTTGCCCAGGCCGGGGAAACACGTCACACTGGCACCGAACGAATGGTCGGTAGGGAAGCTGGTATCGATGACGACGACACACTCCGCCGCAGCAGGCGCGGGCGCCGGTGGTGCCGAGCCGGTGGCTGAGGGATCGCTCCAGGAGCACTTCGAGGCGACGATCGCGCGGGACCAGCGGATCGAGCCGCGTGACTGGATGCCGGAGGGCTATCGCAAGACGCTGATCCGGCAGATCGCCCAGCACGCGCACTCGGAGATCATCGGTATGCAGCCCGAGGGTGAGTGGATCACCCGGGCTCCGTCGTTGCGGCGCAAGGCCATCCTGTTCGCGAAGGTCCAGGACGAGGCCGGGCACGGGCTGTACCTCTACTCGGCGGCGGAGACCCTGGGTGCCGATCGCGCGGACCTGACCGAGCGGCTGATCGAGTGCCGGCAGAAGTACTCGTCGATCTTCAACTACCCGACGCCGACCTTCGCCGACGTCGGCGTGATCGGCTGGTTCGTGGACGGGGCCGCTATCTGCAACCAGGTGCCCCTGTGCCGGAGTTCGTACGGGCCGTACGCGCGCGCGATGGTACGGATCTGCAAGGAGGAGTCGTTCCATCAGCGGCAGGGCTACGAGCTGCTGTTGACGATGATGCGCGGCACCGAGGCGCAGCGGCAGATGGTCCAGGACGCGGTGGACCGCTGGTGGTGGCCGTCGCTGATGATGTTCGGCCCGCCCGACGGCGACTCGCCGAACTCGGCGGCCTCGATGGCCTGGAAGATCAAGCGGCACAGCAACGATGAGCTGCGCCAGCGCTTCGTCGACATGACCGTGCCCCAGGCCGCCAAGCTCGGCGTCACGCTGCCCGACCCGGAGCTGCGCTGGAACGAGGAGCGCGGACGCCACGACTACGGCACCCCCGACTGGTCCGAGCTCAAGCGAGTGATCAGCGGCGACGGGCCGTGCAACGCCGAGCGGGTCGAGCGGCGCCGGTCCGCCCACCAGGAAGGCACCTGGGTACGCGAGGCGGCCACCGCCCACGCGGCCAAGCAGAGCGAGCGAGCCCGGAAGGAAACAGCGGCATGAGTGACACCGAGGGCAGGAAGGGCGACTGGCCGCTGTACGAGGTGTTCGTGCGCGGCAAGCGCGGGCTGAACCACGTGCACGTGGGCTCGCTGCACGCGGCCGACGACACCATGGCGCTCACACACGCGCGCGACCTGTACACGCGGCGCAACGAGGGCGTGAGCATCTGGGTGGTGCGCTCGGAGCACATCGCCGCGTCCACACGCGACGAGAAGGACCCGTTCTTCGCACCCAGCGCCGACAAGGTCTACCGCCACCCGACGTTCTACGACATCCCCGACGATGTCCCGCACATCTGAGGAGCAGGGCATGAGTGACGACCACGTCTACATGTCCCTGGCCGAGGGGCACGACGACGGCGACGCCCGCTGGGCGTTCGGCACCGGCTTCGAGGACCCGCTGCACGGCGTGGACACCGCCGTACCCGAGGGGACCGATGCCGGGGAACTGACAGCGTCCTGCCTCGCACTGGCCGACGACGCGCTGGTCTCCGCGCAGCGGCTGGCCGAGTGGTGCACCAGGGCGCCCGAGCTGGAGGAGGAGGTGGCACTGGCCAACATCGGGCTCGACCTGCTCGGCCAGGCCCGCCTGCTGTACGCGCGCGCCGGTCAGGTCGACGGCACGGGACGCGGCGAGGACGCGTACGCCTACTTCCGGGACGCCGGCGACTTCCGCAACGTACGCCTGGCCGAACTCCCCATCGGCGACTTCGCGTTCTCGATCGTGCGCCTGCTGGTGCTGTCCAGCTGGCGCCTCGCACACTTCGAGCACCTCACGTCTCACCCGGACCCCGTCCTGGCGGCGATCGCCGAGAAGGGCGTCAAGGAGCTGACGTACCACCGGCAGTACGCGGCCGAGTGGGTGGTGCGCCTGGGTGACGGCACCGAGGAGTCGTACCGCCGGATGCGTACGGCCCTGGAGCAGGTCGCCCCGTACCTCGGCGAGCTGTTCACGGCGTACGACGTACGGGACGAGGTCGTCGCCGTCCTGCGTCAGGTCACCGAGGCGGCGGGGCTGCCCATGCCCGCCTACCGGCCGCTGCCCGGCGCCGGACGCGACGGCGAACACACCGGGCATCTCGTGCCGCTGCTGGCCGAGTTGCAGAGCGTGGCGCGCGCCCACCCGGAGGCGACATGGTGACGGTACTGACGGACGTCCGGCGGGCCCGGCGCATCGCCGAGCACGTGCCGGATCCCGAGCTGCCCATGCTGACCCTGGCCGACCTCGGAGTCCTGCGCGAGGTCGACGTGACCGAGGACGGCACCGTGGTCGCCAGCCTGACGCCGACCTACTCGGGCTGCCCGGCGATGGCCGAGATGCGCGCCGACGTGGCCCGGCGGCTGCGAGACGCGGGTTTCGCCCGCGTGGAGATCCGTACGGTCCTGAACCCGCCGTGGACGACGGACTGGATCACCCCTGCCGGTCGCCGCAAGCTCGCCGAACACGGCATCGCCCCACCCGGCGCCGCACCGCGTCGCGCCGCCGGTCCGGTGCCCCTGGTGCTGACCACCACGCGGCGCGCCGCCGTGCCCTGCCCGCGCTGCGGCTCGGTGGACACCGAGGAGACCTCCCGTTTCGCCGCCACGTCCTGCAAGGCGCTGTGGCGCTGCCGGGCTTGCCGGGAGCCGTTCGAGTACGTCAAGGAGATCTGATGGAAGACGTGATGGGCCCGGCCGCCCATGCCCCCGCCCCCGACCTGGCGGTACGGCCGCGTACCCGCCGCCGTCCGGTCTTCCGCACCCTGCGGGTCGCCGCCGTTCAACCGCTGTGCGAGGACGCGGCCGCGGTCAGCTTCGACATCCCGGAGGAGCTGGCCGAGGAGTTCGCCTTCGCGCCCGGCCAGTCGCTCACCCTGCGCCGCCAGATCGACGGCCGTGACGAGCGCCGCTCGTACTCCATCTGTTCTCCTGCCGGATCGGTTCCGCGCGTCGGCGTACGAGTGGTGCCGGGCGGACTGTTCTCGTCCTGGCTGGTGCGTGACGTGCGCCCGGGCGACACCGTCGAGGTGATGGCACCCACCGGCGCCTTCACCCCCGACCTCGCCGCCCCCGGCCATCACGTGCTGATCGCGGCGGGCTCCGGCATCACGCCCATGCTGTCCATCGCCGAGTCCGTGCTGGCCGCGGACCCTCGCTCGACCGTCGCCCTCTTCTACGGCAACCGGCGCACCGGGACCGTGATGTTCGCCGACGAACTGGCCGACCTGAAGGACCTGTACCCGACCCGGTTCCAGCTCGCCCATGTGCTGTCCCGCGAGCCCCGGGAGGCCGAGGTGCTCTCCGGCCGTCTCGACGCCGACCGGCTGTCCGCCCTCATCGACTCGCTCGTCGACGTGAAGACCGCGGACCACTGGTGGCTGTGCGGCCCGCACGGCATGGTCCGCGACGCCCAGCGGGTCCTGGCCGGCCTCGGGGTACCCGATGACCGAGTTCACCAGGAGCTGTTCTACGCCGACGACGAGCCCGTACGGGAACTGCGCCACGAGGACGCCGCCGCCGAGGGCCCGGTCAGCCAGGTCACCGTCACCCTGGACGGCCGCTCCACGACTTCCGCCCTGTCCCGCGAACGCCCCATCCTCGACGGCGCCCAGAAGACCCGGCCCGACCTGCCCTTCGCCTGCAAGGGCGGCGTCTGCGGCACGTGCCGCGCCCTGGTCACCGACGGCAAGGCGGACATGCGCCGCAACTTCGCCCTCGAACCCGCCGAGGTCGACGCCGGCTACGTCCTCACCTGCCAGTCGTTCCCGGTCTCCGAAACGCTGACCGTCGACTACGACAGCTGAGGTTCACCAGGCGCCGCGGTGTGCCAGACCCAGCGCCAGCACGGCGACGGACAGTGAGAGGAAGGCGGCCGCGGAGCCGAGTCGGCGGTCGCCCACCCGCAGGTGTGCGCCTATCGCGCCGAGGAAGTACAGGACGAGACATGCCGCGGCCGCCGTTCCGATCAAAGGCACGACAAAGCCGATCAGTAGCCCGACGGCACCCGCACCGAGGAGGGTGCCCAACGGGACCATCCACGACCGGGGGACACTCAGCCGGTCGGCGATCGTGGCGATCGACTCGTGTCCGACCAGGTCCAGATAGGCGCCGTAGCCGAGAGCGGTCGCGGTCAGCAGGTTGACCGCGACGTACGCGGCGAACATGGATCCTCCACGGGCTGGGAGCAAGGCGATGTGTTCCGCCCTTCTCGTTCTCTTCGGTCCTGTCCTCTTCTTTCCTGCCCTCCACCCTCTTCGAGCCCGGCGTTGCGGGTCCAGTACCCGCCTCCATAACCTGAGGGCATGGATGTCGACACGCGACTGCTGCGGTACTTCGCCGCGGTCGCGCGGGAGGGAAACCTCACCCGCGCCGCGGAACAGCTGTTCGTGTCGCAGCCGGCGATGACCAAGCAGATCAGGCAGCTGGAGGCCCAGCTGGGCGTGGAGCTGTTCACGCGCTCCCGGGTCGGCATGGCCCTGACCGAACCGGGCCGTGCACTGGCAGCCGGGGTGCCCGGACTGCAGGCGGCCTCCGAGTGCCGGATGTCATTGATCGAGCGCAGCTCGTAGAGCAGTAGGCCGGTGCCGTTGCTGTATGAGTCCACCTCGGCGACGGCGCGAGCGCCGACGCGCAGCACGACGGTGGTGTCGAAGGCGGCGCTGTATCAGAAGGCCGGCACGGCGGCCGCGGCGACGAAAGCGGTCAGGCTACGCCGCAACCCCCGCGACCACCAGCGCGCAGCCACACCGCAGCCAGGCATCAAGATCAGGCGGCTCGCCCCTCGCCGCCCGGTGCGGACCTTCGCCCGGGACAAACCCCAGCTCTGAGTCGCCCATCACACCGACCGGCCGGCGCCCGGCACTGGCGTGGAAGCCGGTGCTGGTGGTGGGGTGGCTGCCGGTCGCGCTGTTGTTGTCGGTGGAGTTGTTGGCGCATCGGCCGGCTGCACGGGTGGATGTGGAGCATCGCATGGCAGAAGGTGCCAAGGCTGACGGAGGCGTTGATCGAGCCTCTGAGGATCCGTTGTTGGGGCGTGCCTGGCAGGTCGATGCCCGGCATCGGGATCTGCATCAGCGCCCGGTCTCGGCTGAGTCTCTGGGCAAAGAGCTAGGGATCGGGGCGGACCGGTCGAGACAGTTGGTGGCACTGGTGCGGGCGAACCGTACGGCAACCTCCGAGGTTGAGCACCGGCATATAACCCACTCGTCTGGCTTGGGAGCTCTCATGGGGCCTGCGGGGTGAATCGGGAGACTCGGTTCCGCGCCGCCGGTGGGTGAGCACTCTTGGGCTCGGAGGCGTCCGATTTGTGAGGTCGGACCGTGCCCTGCAGTCGGTTGGAAGGCCAGACCGCTGATGGGGCGGCGTGCCCGCCTGCTGGGCGTGAGCACTGGATCCATCAGAGCGTGTGCCGTGTCTTCCGCGGGCTGCACCCTCGGTGAAGAATCGGACGGGCAGGGCAGGGTGCTGCTGATCGGTGACGACTGGGCCGAGGGCCATCACGGTCCTGATCAAGCAGATCCGCGACTACATCGACTCCTGGAACGAGAGGGCGAAACCCTTCACCTGGACCGCCGCTGCCGACGAGATCCTCGCCAAGGTGCGACTCGTTCAGATCAGGGTGAAGAAACTCGTCAATAACAACTCGAGATAACACAATCAGGTCAGGAGACACTAGACGTCGATCTCGTAAAGCAGGATGTCGTGGACGAGCGTGCCAAGGCCTTCCGAACCTGTCTTGGCCTTGATCCTCGCACGGTGGACGTCGACGGTCTTGGCACTGGCGCCGAGCCTGCGGGCTATGACCTGGCTGGGTAGTCCGTCGATGACGTGCCGGAGCACCTCGCGTTCCCGTTGGGTCAGTGTTTCGAGACGTCGGAGGACCTGTCTGCGGCGGGCGTGCTCGGCAAACCGCCGACGTGCCTCCAGCATCTGGTCCTGCACGAGTTCAAGCATTCGCTGGGGCTGGTAGGGCTTCTGCAGGAAGTCGACGGCCCCGTGCCGCAGCGCTCGCACCGACATCGGGATGTCGCCGTGTGCGGAGCAGAAGATGACAGGTGCCGGGTAGTTGAGTTCGAGCAGCCGCTCCTGCAGCTGAAAGCCGCTCAGCCCGGGCATCCGGACGTCGACGATGACGACCGCCGGTTCGTCCGGGTCGAACTCGGCGAGGAACGAGGTCGCGTCTGCGTAGGTGAGCGCCTGGATGCCCACGCTCTGGAAGAGAAAGACGAGCGACCTGCGGAGATCCTCGCTGTCGTCGACGATGTGGACGATGGGGTTGTGCCGAGGCCGTTCCAGCAATGTCATGCAGCCTGCCTTCCGGGTTGGTTCCCGGACGAGGAACGCGGTCACGACCCATGCGCACAGAGGCCGCGGTGTGTCGCCGGGCCGTCTCACCGCGGCGGCGCGCTGAACCGGCCTGCGTCTCAGGGGTCTCTGCTCCCAACGCGGTGCGCTTCGTCCCGGACGCCGAACTCCGGCCAGGAGGTGTCGCTGCCGCGCCTCAATCGCCGACTGCGGCCAGGAACGAAAGGACCGCGTCTGCCACTTCGGTCGGCTTCTGCTCCATCAGGGGAATCATGCCGCCGTCGATTTCGCGGACCTTCACGGTGTCGGCGTTGGTGTAGACCTTGGACAGCTTCTCGGAGTGCGGGTAGGACGCCGGGTCCGCCGTGGCCGCGATTAGCAGCACGGGCGCGGTGACCAGACCGACACGGTCCTCCATGACGTAGCGGGTGCAGGCCAGGTGGCCTTCTCGGGGATCCACCCCCGGAGCGAGGGCATCCCGGATGAAACGGTCGAGGAGATCGGGACATTCGGCCGGGTAGAGCGGAGCACGCTTCGCCCACAGCGTCGTGAGGTGACTGCCGTCGTCCCGCTTCTCAGCGGTGTCGACATCCGAGTCGGCCGCGGGCCCGCGGAAGTGCGCGTCGGCAAACGCACCGGCGGACAGGACCGCGGCGGTCACCCGGTCGGGAGCGGCCGCGGCGACTTCGGACGCCACGAACATGCCCGTGTGGTGTCCGAGGACGGCGAATGTGGTCAGGCCCAGTGCGTCGGCGAGAGCGAACACGCCGGAGGCGTACTGCTCGATGGTCTGTGGCGCAGGCGGCTTCGCGGACAGGCCGAAGCCGTACATGTCCATCGCGATCACTCGACGCTCGGCGGCGAGCAACGGCTGCACCTCCGTGAACTCGTCGAGCGAGCGCGGCGTCTGGTGCAGCAGGATGATCGGCTCGCCGGCTCCGGCCTCGGCGTAGTGCAGCTGCCCGAGCGGCGTATCGACGTAGCCGTAGCGGACGGTGATGTCGGACATGAGCCTCCTTCGAAGCAGAACGGAACGCGGGAGTGCCAAGTGGCGTCAGTGTCGGGCTCCGGGACCGGTCGAGGCCATGGGCTGGTCCGTTCAGCGAACCGAGCCACCGCGCGCTGAGCAGGCCACGTCCGGGTCGGCGCCGTACTGCGCACCCTCTGCCGCGAAGGGACCGCTCACCGAACCACGGCCATCCATGGACCTGAGCGGACGCCTAGCCTCGGGATCGGCCGAACGGCCGTGTGACCGGCAGTCACCACCGGCAGGCTGCTGCCGCGGAAGGGAAGAATGATGACGCAAGACGCCACCATCGCGGAGTTGACCAAGCGGATCGGGGCGCTGGAAGCCGAGGCGGAGATCCGCCGGGTTCAGGCACGCTACATGTTCCTCTGTGACACACCATGCCCGGAGTTCGGTGTCCCCGACGACGCCCATCGCATTGATCTGATCATGGAGCTCTACACCGAGGACGCCGTCTGGGAGGGTGTGGGGGAGTACTACGACGGCCAGTTCGGCCGGGCCGAGGGCCATGCCGCGATCCGCGCGCACTTCGAGACCTTCTGGGGTGAGAAGCAGGACCCGGCGCTGCTCCTCAACGCGCACTATCTGACGTCGGAACAGATTCATGTCGAGGGCGACAAGGCTACCGGCCAGTGGATCCACATGCAGCCCTGGCTGTTCTCCGACGGTCAGGCCCTGCTGCGATCGAGTCGGCTCAACAATGCCTTCCGCAGGATCGACGGCGCCTGGAAGATCACCCGGACTCGTACCGAGAACGTCTTCGTCGCTCCGCTGCCGGCGAATTTCGCCGGGAGTTATCCGTCGGCGTCAGTGCTGATGCGGCCGTAACCGTGTCCAGCGCATGCTCGCTGATACGGAGGGGAGAGCAGTGACGCGGCGGGAGTCACCGGTCGTCCACATCGTCGACGACGACGAGGACCTGCGCCAGTCACTGGTCTTCCTCCTGAAGAGCGTCGGGATCGTCGCGCTCACCTATCCGGACGCGGCCAGCTTTCTGGCGGAGTTCGACCCCGGCGAACCGGGTGTGGTCATCGTCGACGTCCGGATGCCAGGGCTCAGCGGCTTCCAACTCCAGGAGCGGTTGATCCGCCGCGAATACCCGGCCCCGGTCATCTTCTGCTCGGCGCACGGCGACATCTCGCTGTCGGTGCGGGCGATGCGGGCGGGAGCGGTGGACTTCCTGGAAAAACCCTATGAGGCGCAGCGGATGCTGGAGATCGTGCAAGCCCAGCTCGCCGAGGCCGAACGCGCCTTCGCCGCACAGGCGAATCGCAGACGCGTGGAGGAACGGCTGCGGAGCCTGACGCCACGGGAGCGGGATGTGCTGCGGCTGGTGATCGACGGGTTGTCGAGGCAGCTGATCGCGCGCCGGCTGGGCGCGAGCGTCAAGACGGTCGACGTGCACCGGGCCGGGATCAAGGCCAAGACCGGTGCCGAGACCCTCGGTGCCCTGGTGCGGGACATCCTGTCGTTTCGGATCAGCGTCTGAATCGGGAGCCGGGGACGGTCGGCCTGACTTGCGCACGCTCGCTGTCAGGCCCTCGCCGGTGCCAGCACGATGTCGAAGCGCACCTTCGACCAGGTGCCGTCGATCGGCCGCCGTCAGGCGTGGGCGTCCCGGCCGGATGCTGCGCCGGTGGTCTTGCGATCAGCCTCGGTCATTCCCCATACGTTGGTGGCCTCCGAGCCGGCGTACGTCGTGGGCACCGCGATGATCGGCAGCCCCGTGGTCAGCGCGACCGCCTTCGCCAGCCCCGTGCTGGAGCCCCCACCCACCGCCACCAGCGCGTCCACGTCATGCGCCGCCGCCTCCCGCGCCCGGAACGCGACGTCCACCGGCACATGCATCGCGACCTCGTGGTGCCACACCACCACCGGCAGCCCCGCGGCGACCCGCTCGGACGACTCCTTCGCCGCCTCGGACGCGATCACCATCACCCGGGACGCCCCGAGTTCCCCGACCTCCTCGGCCAGTTGCCCAGCCGCCTCGCGCGAAGCGAACCGCACCCGCTGGGGCAGGGTGTCATGGACGAACTTCACCTGATTCTTGCGAGGATGCCCCGGCGTTCACGCCGGGGAGGAATCGCATCTCGAACCGGTGACGCGGAGCGTCACCGCGTCCGATGGTCGGGCACGGAGTGCCGACATGGCTGTCCGGTAAGTCGAAGACTTCGCACGCACGTGCGGACGGTCGCGAAGGTGGGTGAATGCGTGCGAAGTCCGCCCAGGCGTGCGATGCGCTGCCTAGGTTTGGGGTCGTGAAGCTGGTGGTGCAGGTGAAGCTGTTGCCGTCGCCGCAGCAGGCGGCGGTGTTGGAGGCGACCCTGCGCGCCTGCAACCGGGCCGCCGACCACGTCTCCCAGATTGCCTTCGAGACGGGTGTGAAGGACCGCAACGGCCTGCAGAAACTGGTCTATGCGGACATCAAGGCCGCGTTCGGGCTGTCGGCACAGCCCGCAGTGCGGGTGGTGAAGAAGGTCGCGGACGCCTATGGCGCGCTCGCGGCGAATCTGAAGGCGGGACGGCTGGGACGCCCGTCATCGACGCGGTACCGCAGGGCGGTCGGCTCGCCGGTCGGCTTCCGGCCGGAGGCGGCGCAGCCGTTCGACGACCGGTGCCTGTCCTGGCAGATGGACGCGCGCACGGTGTCGATCTGGACGGTGGACGGGCGGCTGCGCGGCATCCGCTACACCGGCTCGCCGGACCAGCTCAAGACACTGGCCGAGCACCGCAAGGGCGAATCCGACCTGGTCCAGCGGGACGGAAAGTGGTTCCTCGTCGCCACCTGCGACATCCCTGACCCGGAGGTCTATGAGCCGGTCGATTGGATCGGCGTGGATCGCGGCATCGTCAACCTCGCCACCACGTCCGACGGCACCAACTACCAGGGCCGCCGCCTGAGCCGCTACCGGCGCTGGCAGGCCCGCAAACGCGCCGAACTCCAGGCCAAACGCACCCGCTCGGCCACCCGCCGTTTGACCCGTCGTGCGAAGAAGGAGCAGCGTCATGCCACCCACCTGAACCACCGGATCAGCAAGGAGATCGTGTCCGTCGCGCAACGCACCGAACGCGGGATCGCCGTCGAGCAGCTCGACGGGATCCGCGAGCGGGTACGGCTTCGCCGCGACCAGCGGGCCACGCTCTCCTCCTGGCCGTTCCACCAGCTCGGACAGCACCTCGCCTACAAGGCCCGCCGGGCCGGGGTGCCATTCCTGGAAGTGGATCCGGCCTACACCTCGCAGCGCTGCCCGCGCTGCGGACACACCGAGTGGGCCAACCGGTCCACTCGGGACCACTTTTCCTGTCGTCGGTGCGGCCTCGCTGGGCCCGCCGACGTCGTCGCCGGGGTCAACGTGCGCAACCGCGCCCGCTCGGCGTGGGTGTTCGTCACCGCACCCGTCCCCGCACCGGCCCGAACGGGCCGGAACGTGGGGAGATGCGACCCGTGACCGTCCTGTCGTAGGGGACAGTCGGGAGCGCGACAAGGTGTGAACGACCGAGTACACATGCTCGGCCGTTCACGGCCGAGAAGGTGACCGGAAGAACCTCATGTCTCGTCCCAGGCCGCGTCGGCCTGCCAGTAGTCCATGCCGCTGGCGCTGACGCCGTGCCGCCACTGCGAGGTCCGCCGGAGCCGGGGTTCGACCTCGGCGGTGACCTCGTCCGCGGCGTCGGGGCCGTCTGCGGGCACCGCCCAGTGGACCCAGTTGAGCTCGCGGCCGTCGGCGTCGTAGGTGAACAGATCCACGTGGCGCCAGCCATGGCCGAAGGTGTCGTTGTAACAGGTCAGCGTCATCCGGCGGCTCTCGTCAGTCATGCACGACGATCGCGCATCCGCTTCCACGGGCATCGGCATCATCTCTTTCTGCCGGTCCTTCTGCCGGTCCTTCTGCGGCGACGAACCCGGGTGGTTCCCGGCCGCTTTCGAAGGTAGGACGGACGCCGTAGGTGTGGATATCGAGAATTCCTCGCCCGCCCTGGGGAATTCCCTTACGTAGTGATGCTCAGCGGAAGCGCGAAGCCGAACGTCGAGCCACCGCCGTCACGGTGCTCGCTCCAGATCCCCCCATGCTGGCGCGTGATGATCCGATGGCTCAGCGCCAGGCCGATCCCACTGCCACCGGGTTTCTCGGTGAAGGACTCGGTGAAGGGGTCCCGGCGCAGTCCGCGGCCACGATCGGCGACCGTGAACACACCCTCCCCACCACGGCTGCCGGTCCTGAGCTCGATCTGCCGGGACGATGCCTCGCACTCCGCCATTTCCTCGATCGCGTTGAAACAGAGGTTGAGGACGACCTGCCCGGTGAGAACACGCTCGCAGCGGACCGGGACCGGATGGTCGGCAAGGTCGAGCTTGACCCGGACTCCGGCGGGCTCGGCCCGCAACCGGATGAAGGGGAGGCATTCAGTGATCACATCGTTGAGCTCGACAACCTGCTCGACGTGCTCGAGATGCCCGACGAAGGCCCGCAGCGTGTTGACGATCGTCGCGGCTCGCTCGATCTGACGGCTCACGCTCTCCAGGCCGTACTCCAGTGGCCCGCCGTCCTCGGCGGCCAGCCGGCCGTTCGCCGCCAGGACCTCGGTGTGCGCCTGGATCCCGGCGATGAAGTTGCCGGCCGCGGCGAGCGGCTGGCCCAGCTCGTGGGCGATGGCCATGGCCATGTCCCCCATCACGTTGTAGCGCGCCAGATAGTTCTCGCGATGCTGCTCCAGTTCTCGCAGCGCATCCCCGCGCACCCGGTCGGAGACATCGTGCATGATCATCAGATAGGAGGCATCGGCCTGCTGCTCCGGCAGCCGTTCGACGCTGCCTTCCAGCCACACGGGGTGACTGTCCGGCTGCTTGATCTCGAGCCCGACCGGAACGATGGGGTCCGTTCCGGCCACGACGTCGGCCCAAGGCGCGGACTCCCCACGGACACGCAGGTCGGCGTACGACGCGAGCGGCCGGCCGGGGAGGCCGGAGTTGCCGGTGAGTCCGAGGTATCCGAGCGCGGTGTCGGTCGCCGAACGGATCACACCGGTCGCGTCGAGCATGAAGGCGACGGTCGAGGTGTGGCGCGTCAGCGTCTCGACGTACGACTCGGCCAGTCGCTGGTCCGCTTCGGACTGCCGCTCACGCTCGATGTCGCGATATTGCACCATGACCGCGGGTCCCTCGGCGAGCTCCACCCGGACCGCGACCGCGTCCGTCGGAATGAGACGCCCCGACTTGGACCGAAGGCGCCACTCCAGCCGGCTGGTTCCCTTGTCGATCGCCTCCTGGAGCCAGGCGCGCGCAACGATCCGGTCGTACTGCTGTGCCGCGCTGCTGATGTGGTTGGCGCGCAGCGGGAGGATCTCGTCAAGACTGAACTCGAGCATTGCGCACGCTGCCGGGTTCGCCCAGAGAATCCGCTTGGTCTTCGCGTCGTGGACGATCGTGCAGACGTCCGAGGCATTCATCAACGCGACCAGGTCGGAGTCCACCAGCATGCCGTCAGCGTATGTGGCGCAGGCGCGACGCCGCCATGCGGAGCAGCCTGTCCGGACTGAAGGAATTCCCTAAGTCCGGCGAGGCATTCCCGATTGGCGCGAAACTCCTCGTTCCTTAGCGTCGATGGCACCGATCCAGACGAGGAGTAAACCTGTCATGTCGCAGACCCCCGAGGCGGCGCCCTCCGCGACCTGGGACTCGGTGCTGGCCGAGCTGGCCGAGCGTCGCGAGGAGTTCCACGCCCAGGGCTACGTACCGCGCGACTTCATCGAGAAGCTCAAGCCGCTGGGCGTGTACAGGGCCGCGGCACCGAAGCGGTTCGGTGGCGAGCCGCTCCCGCCCGCGGAGTTTATTGGGATCGTCGAGCGGATCGCCAAGGTCGACGGCTCGGCGGGCTGGGTGGTGGCCTTCGCCTCCGCCCTGACGTACCTGGGAGGTCTGCCGATCGATACCCAGGCCGAGATCTACCGGGGCGGCCCCGACATGGTGTTCGCCGGTGGTCTCTTTCCGATGCAGCCGGCCGCCGAGACCGCGAAGGGGTTCCTGGTGGACGGCCGGTGGAAGTTCGCCAGCGGCTGCATGGGCGCCGATCTGATCGGCGTCGGTCTCCTTGACGAGGCGTCCGAGGGCAAGCCCCGTGTGGCGCTGTTCCACAGGTCGCAGGTGGAGATCGTCCAGGACTGGGACGTCACGGGCATGCGTGCCTCCGGGTCGTTCGACGTCGTCGTGCGCGATGTCGAAGTACCCCGCGAGTGGACCTTTGTCCGCGGCGGCCCGTCCACCATCGACGAGCCACTCTTCCGCTACCCGCTCATCGGATTCCAGGCCCAGGTCCACGCGGCCGTCGGCCTCGGCGTCGCCCAGGCCGCGCTCGAGTTCGTACAGCAGGCCGGCGCCCGGACCGGGGTCACCGGAGCCCCGCCGATGGCGGACAGGGCCTACTACCGCACCAATTTCGCCAAGGCCTACGCCGCGCTCCACTCGGCCCGTGCCTTCTACTACGACGTAGCCCACGAGGTCTGGCAGACGGTCCTCACCGGAGATGACGTGAGCCCGCGACAGCTCGCCCGGATCCGGCTGTCATCGGCCAACATCGCCGACGTCTCCGCGCAGGTCGTCCACGATCTTTGCGGGATCTCCGGCGCGGGGATCATCAACAACAGTCACCCGCTGCAGCGGCTGCGCCAGGACGCTCATGTCCCGCAGCTCCACGCCACCCTCGGCCAGGCGGTCTACGACGGCGCCGGTGCCCTCCTGATGGGCCGGCCGTCCACCATCCCGGGCTTCCCGTAAATCGTCCCGTCCACCCGGAACTGGAGGTAACCCGGTGACTGCCGAGTTCACCGCAGAGAACGTCCACGACCTCGCGCCGGCCGACCTGGTCCTCAGCGACCGCGTCGCAGGGCGGATGTACACCGATCCAGAGATCTTCGAGCAGGAGATGACGAAGATCTTCGAGGGCACCTGGGTCTGGGTGGCTCATGACAGCGAGCTGCCGAAGGCGGGCAGTTTCAAGTCGACCTACGTCGGCCGGCAGCCCGTCATCGTGACCAGGGACCGCAAGGGGAACATAAACACGCTGCTCAACCGGTGCCGCCATCGTGGCGCCAGTATCTGCGAACGGAAGCAGGGCAATGCCAACGGCTTCACCTGTCCCTACCACGCCTGGTCGTACGGCCTGGACGGCAGGCTGCGCGGCATCCCCTACCCCGACGGCTACGAGGGCGTCATGGAGAAGGAGGGCATGGGGCTGAAGAAGCTCCGCACCGAGTCCTACGGGGGGATGATCTTCGCCACGTTCAACGACGAGGCAGAGCCGCTCGGGGAGTTCCTCGGCGACGTCAGGTTCTGGATCGACCGGTTCATGAAGCAGGGCGGCGGCTACCCGGTCAAGGTGCTGGGCACCCACAGATTCACGTTCCGCGGCAACTGGAAGATCCAGCTCGAAAACACCACTGACGGCTACCACTTCCCGATCGTGCACCGCTCGTGGATGGCCTCGGTCGACTCCGAGACCGCCGACATGATGTCCTTCATGACCGACCCCGCGGCGATCACCCACGACCTCGGCAACGGTCACAGCGTCATGCAGATGGTGCCCGAGCACTCCGATCTCGACGCCGACGACGGCACCGAGCCTCTGCAGCCCCGCTTCGACGGCCTGGTAGCCGAGCTGCGGGCCACCGGACTCGACGACGCCGCGATCCGCAGGCTGGTGCGCGCCGTTCACGGCACCGGCTTCAATCTCAATCTTTTCCCGAACGTGTCGATGTCGATCGCGTTCTTCCGGGTGCTGCGCCCGATATCGGTCGACGAGACCTGGATCGAGCACGTCGCGCTCGGAGCCGACGGCCCACCGGAGATCGTCGGACCGGTCAACCGCGAGCGGTTGCGGGCCCACGAGCACTTCCAGGGACCATTCGGCTTCGGCACCCCCGACGACGCCGAGGGCTGGGACCGGGTCCAGCGGGGCGCGCAAGCTGCTCCGGAGATGCCGATCATGGTCAACCGGGGCCTGTCCCGCGAGACGAAGAGCCCGGAAGGCTGGCCGACGTCCCACGTCACCGACGAGACCGGCATGCGCTCGGCATACAGCATGTGGAAGCGGATGATGAGCGATGACTGACACGTTGCCAGGGAAGAGCACCCGCCTGCCGTTGCTGGCCGACCCGCGTGTGGCGCGCGCGATCGAGCTGGTCTGGAACGAGGCCGATCTGCTCGACCGCAAGGAGTACGACGCGTGGCAGGCCCTCTACACCGAGGACGGCCACTACGTCATCCCGATCGATCCGGAGACCGATGACTTCGCGAACACCCTCAACATGGTCTACGACGACGCGCGGATGCGGCGGATGCGCGTCACCCGGATGACCGAGGGCCACGCCATCGCCGCGGTGGATGCCGCGCGCACCATCCGGACGGTCTCGCGGTTCGTGCCGACCGAGGTCTTCGACCATGAGGTCACGCTCCGGTCGGCGCAGGTCGTCGTCGCGTACAAGCGGGGCCGGCATGACCTGTGGGCGGCCGAGGTCACTCACCGGATCCGGCTCTCGGAGTACGGCGACCGGATCGCGCTGAAAGCGGTCCGTCTCGTCGACTGCGAGGACACCGTGCCGGCAGCGGGATTCCTGCTGTGAGCGTCGTCGTCCGGATCGCCGAGGTGGCGCGGGAAACCCCGGAGATCCGGACCCTGCGACTGGTTCGCGAGGACGGTGAGCCGTTCACGCCTTACCTGGCGGGCGCGCACATCGACGTGACCGGTCCCACCGGCGTGCTGCGGCAGTACTCCCTGTGCGGTCCTCCGGGCGAACCGTCGTCCTTGCTCATCGCGGTCAAGCGGGAGCCACGGTCGCGGGGCGGCTCGGTCGCCCTGCACAAGGTCGCCACGGGCGACCGCCTCACGATCAGCGAACCGCGCAGCCTGATCACGTCGGCCGAGGGTGCCGACCGGCACGTTCTGGTCGCGGGCGGGATCGGAGTCACCCCGCTGCTGAGCATGGCCTATGAACTGCACGCCAGAGGCGCGGAGTTCGAGTTGCACTACTTCGCGCGCTCACGGGGGGAAGCCGCCTTCGTCGACCTGCTGGAGAATCGCGTCGAGTTCGGTGACCGGGTGTGTCTGCACTTCGGCGTGGAGCGAGGGGACCAGCCTGCGGTCCTCGCCGAGGCTGCCCCCGGTCTGACGTCGGCCGGCCACGTCTACGTCTGCGGCCCACACGGCTTCATGGACCAGGTGGTCTCGGTCTTCGCGCCGGTGGTCGGCGCCGACCACGTTCACGTCGAGCACTTCGTCGCCACGGAGAGCGACACGAGAGCAGACCAGCCGTTCATGGTCGAGCTCGACACCGGCGAGGTCTTCGAGATCCCCGCCGACACGTCGATCCTGCGGGTGCTGACCGAGAACGGCATCGAGGTCTCCAAGTCCTGCGAGGAAGGCGTCTGCGGCTCGTGCGTGTCCGGGGTTCTGGAAGGTGTCCCGGACCACCGCGACAACTGCCTCTCCGCTGCTGACAAAGCATCGGGCACACAGATGGCCCTGTGCGTCTCCCGGGCCCTGTCCGAAAGGCTCGTCATCGAGCTCTATTGAGGCTTTGCCGACGGACCAGTCGGGCGAGTAACGGGCACGTTAAAGTTCGGTCACCGAAACCGGGTCTGGCCAGGAGTTTTCCTGTCTTTGGCTCCCTGGACACAGGGCGTGGGGGCACTCACAATCTGTTTTATCCGTAGGGTCGACGCAAGGGGCTCAGATGTCCGCGAGTACGCGACAAATTCCCGGAGGTGCCGGGCCGGAGTCTCTGGGCTCCGTGGGCTTCGAAACGCCGAGCGATGAACCCCACACTCCATCGGTGCTGGGCAAGGCCCATCTCCTGCTGGGAGCCTTCGCATCCGATGCCCCATCACTGGGCCTGACCGAGCTCAGCCGCCGTTCGGGCGTCCGCAAGGCCACGGTGCACCGGCTGGCGACGGAGTTGGTGCAGCTCGGGTACCTGACACGGACAGCCGGCGGTTACCAGCTCGGCTGGCGCATCTTCGAGCTGGGACAACTCGTGCCGGGGCCGGCCGGCCTTCGCAGCGTCGCGCGACCGGCGCTGATCGACCTGCGCACCGCTACCAAGTCGGTGATCCACCTTGCGGTGCCGCATGGAGTCGACTGCGTCTACCTCGAACGGCTCGGCGGCCGTCGGGAGGCGCGGGTCCTGACGGCCGTAGGCACGACAGTGCCGAGCTGGCTCACCGCCTCGGGAAGGATCTTCCTGGCGCACCGCGAGGACCGGAACGATATTCTCGCGGCGCTCGACGAGGCCGCCCTGGCGCCGCTGGCGCCGCACGGTATCGGGGACGTCTCGCAATTCATCGCGCACTTGGAAATGATTCGCAAGCGCCGCTGGGCCGACGAACAGCAGCAGTGCGTCCAGGGCTTCAAGACTTTCGCGGTCCCGATCATGTACGGCGCGAGCGACCGCGTCATCTCCGCGGTCTCGGCGACGATGCCGGTCGAGCGCTGCGACGATCAGCGGATCGTCCATGCCCTGTGGGCTGCCGCGGCCGACATCAGCCGCAGCCTTCATGGGCCCGTTGCAGCCCTGCATGACGACTCGCCCTATTGGACCAAGCTCGTCGGTTGAGCGCGGGGATGGCCGTGCGGCGGCTGACCAGCTTCTTCATCGTCCCTGCGAGCAGCACCACGCCAACCGCAGCAAGGCTAAGGAATTTTCCTAGGCGGCCGGGCAAAGCTCCGATTGTCGGCCGATCGTGGCACTCGTAGCGTGAGAGCACCGCCGAACTGTACGCCGGCTACCGGACGTTCTCCTTCGCCGCCGACCTGCTGTCGGTGCGCATCCTCGGCGTGCGCATCAGCGCGCGAGCAGCAGGGAGTCCGGCCCTTGACCGCCTTATCGCGCCCGGACACACGGAGTTCCGGCCGAATCAACGCCTGCCTCGCGGTCGAAATCTCCGCGTTCGGTGGCCGAACTGTGTGACCACACCGCAAAGGAGCAATCCGTGACCGTCGTAGAAACCGATCAGCCCCCCTCCCAGGACGAATTCCGGGAGGGAATGGCGCACTTGGCCGCAGCCGTCAACATCATGACGACCGACGGTCCCAGCGGTCGCTGCGGCATCACCGTCAGCGCGGTCTGCTCGGTGACCGACGACCCACCGACCGTGCTGGTCTGCCTCAACCGCGAGAGCGCCATGCACGATGTGTTCAAGGCCAACAGCCGCGTCTGCGTCAACGTTCTGGGTGGCGGCCAGCAGGAGCTGGCGATGCACTTCGCCGGGGCGACGAAGGTCCCCATGGCCGAACGGTTCACCTGGGACATCTGGGATCTCGACCAGAAAGTGCCGGTCCTGAGGGACGCGCTGGTGACCGTGATCGGGGTGGTGAAGGACTGCAAGCGACTGGGGTCGCACAGCGTGCTGTTCGTGGAGATCGAACGGGTGCGCACCCGCAGGGGCGGCCAGAGCCTGGTCTACTTCAATCGCAGCTTCCACCGCCTGGGCTCCGGCTCGCCCGCGGCCCGCTGATGGACGCGATCACGGAAGCGATCGAGGTCGCGCTGCGGCGCGTCGAGGCGACCGAGGCGACGATACTGGCCTGGACACTGGTGGACGCACCGGGGGCGCGCGCGGCGGCCGAACGGGCCCCGGACGGGCCGCTGCGGGGCCTGCCGTTCGGCGTCAAGGACATCATTGACGTCGCCGGGCTGCCCACCGAGTGCGGGTCGCCGCTGCGGCGCGGGCGGATCGCCACCGACGACGCCTGGCTGGTGGAGGCCCTGCGCCGGGCCGGAGCCGTACCGCTCGGCAAGACGGTCACCACCGAGTTCGCATACTTCCAACCTGGTCCGACCCGCAATCCCCACGACGTGACCCGGACTCCGGGAGGATCCTCCAGCGGCTCGGCGGCCGCGGTCGCGGCGGGCATGGTGCCGCTGGCGCTCGGCTCGCAGACGGCCGGCTCGCTGACCCGGCCCGCGTCGTACTGCGGCGTCGCCGGATATGTCGCCCCCGTCGGAACCTGGTCCACCCGGGGGATCACCGGGCTCAGCCCGAGTCTGGACGCGCCGGGGCTGATGACCCCCACGGTCGCTGACCTCGCGGCGGCGATCGCGGCCGTCGACGGCACGACGATCGACGCCACCGATCGGCCACGGGTGCTGCTCTGGCGCGGCACCGAACTCGCCGACATCGCCCCCTCCATGCGCGACGCCCTGGACCACACTCGCCGTGTGCTGCTCGAAACCGGAGCGGAGATCGGCGACTTGGACATCCGCACGCCCGAACTGGCCGAGGCACACGCCGTTGTCATGGCCTACGAAGCCGCCCGCTCGCTGGCCGCCGAGTCCGAGCAGCCCTCCGCGTTGAGCGAGCCCCTGCGAGAGCTGCTGGAACAGGGGCGGCGGACGCCCCACGCCGCCTACCGGACGGCCCTGAAGACCGCCATCACGGCCCGCACCCGGGTTCTGGACATGCTCACGGATGTCGACGCCATCCTCGGGGCGGCCGCCCCTGGCCCCGCGCCCCGCGGTCTCCAGGCCACCGGTTCGCCCGTTCTCAGCCGCCCTTGGCAGCTGCTCGGGCTGCCCGCCGTGACCGTCCCCGGCCATCGCGACGCGTCCGGCATGCCGCTCGGCCTGCAACTCCTCGGCCACCCCGACCGCGTGGGCCGACTACTCCACGTCGCCCGCTGCGTCGAGGCACTCGCCGGACTCCGCCGCGGTACATGACGGCAGATTTTGTGACGGTCCGGTCACCGGACCCGGCCCTGCGGCCCGCCGGACCGCGACCCTACGGTTCGACGAACTCCCGCACCGCACCGCGCCGCAGCCATCAGCCCCGGGCCCCAGCCCCAGTCCTATCGAGGTCCTCATGAGAACACCGCTCATCGCCTGGCGTGCCGTCGTGGCCGCCATCGCACTCACCATGACCATGTCCGCCTGTAGTTCCGCCTCGACCGACTCCGTCGGTACCGGGGCGAACGCGGCCAGTCCCGAGGTACGGATCGGGGTCGGCATCGACGCCTCGTACGCCCCCCTCTTCCTGGCCGACGAGAAAGGCCTGTTCGAGAAAGCGGGCGTCAACGTCAAGCTCGTGCAGTTCGGCAGCGGCGGTGAGGCCGCCGACGCGTTCGCCGGTGGCCAGGTCCAGTTCGCCGGCCTCTCGGACGTGACGACGATCGGCCGGCTCCCGCAGAACCCGGATATGCGCGCCCTGCTGCTCTACCAGGTGGACGACAAGTACCTGAAGGTCGTGGAGAGAAAGGGCGTGAGCGATGCGAAGCAGATCAAGAAGATGGCCATCGTGCCCGGCGTCTCGCAGCTCGCCGCGATTCGGTTTCTGGAGTCCAAGAACATCGACCCGAAGTCGGTGAAGTTCGTGACCGCGGCTCCGCCGGAGATCCCGGCCCTGCTGCAGAAGGGCGACGTCGACGCATTCGTCCTGTGGGAGCCGTGGCCCACTAAGGCCGTCGAGCTCGGCGGGAAGATCGCCGAGACCACCGGTGACTTCGGCGTGCTGCCCGTTCACTGGCTCGTCACGGGTGCCAAGTGGCTGAAGGGCAACCAGGACACCGCCGCCAAGGTCGCCAAAGCCATCGAGGAGGCCGCGACGATGACCGAGCAGGACCCGCAGGCGGCGGCGCAGGCCACGCAGAAGGCCACGAAGATCCCTGCCGCACAGACCCTGACCGCGATCAAGGAAATCCAGTTCGGGGCCCGCGGCTTCACGGCGGCGGACCTCAAGGGCTACGAGTCCACCGCACAGTTCTACGTGGACACCGACACGGCGAAGTCGGTGGCGGACGTGGAGACCGCCGTTCTCCAGAACTGGTTCACCGAGCATGTCGGCAAGTGAGGAACCCATGACCATCGAGATGGAACGGCAGGCCGCACGCGGCGCTCCCACGAGCATCGACGGTGTGGGCATCCGCTTCGGCTCCTACCAGGCCGTCGACGGCATATCCCTCGACATCGCCGCGGGCGAGTTCCTGTGCCTGCTCGGACCGAGCGGCTGCGGCAAGTCGACGCTGCTGTCGGCGCTGGCCGGCTTCATCCCTGCAACGTCCGGCACCATCACCGTCGACGGGGCGCCGGTCGACGGGCCGTCGCCCGACCGGGGCATGGTCTTTCAGAACAGCGACGCGCTCTTCGATTGGCTGACGGTGCGGCAGAACGTCGCGTTCGGCCCCCGCGTGCGCGGCCTGTCGCGCAAGGAACAGGCATCGCTGGCTGACGAATACATCGGCCTGGTCGGCCTGCGCAAGTTCGCCGACCGGCTCCCCGCCCAGCTCTCCGGCGGCATGCGGCAGCGCGTGCAGATCGCGCGGGTCCTGGCGAACAAGCCGCCGATCGTGCTGATGGACGAGCCGTTCGGCGCGCTCGACGCGCAGACCCGACACGTCATGCAGGCCGAGATGGACCGCATCTGGCGGGAGTCCGGCTGCACCGTGGTGTTCGTCACCCACGACATCGACGAGGCCGTCATCCTCGCCGACCGGATCGCGGTCATGACCGCGGGACCGGCGGCCTCGATCAAGAGCGTCTACCGCGTGGACCTGCCCCGGCCGCGCGACGAGACCTCTCCGGAGGCGATCGCGCTGCACCAGAAACTGCGACGCGACATCAGACAGGAGGTCCGTACCGCCATGCGCCAGCAGGGATTCGACCAGGACCCGGAGAGCGGGGAGGAGAAGGGATGACGAGCAAGACAACCCCGGCCGATGCCGCCCAGGCGACCGAGCGCCGGAGGGAACGGCGATCGCGCACGGCGTCCGGCCTGCCCCGGACGGTGGGCCTGTACCTGGTCTCCGTCGCCATCGGCGTGGTGGTCTGGCAGCTCCTCGCGATGCGCTACGGCGCGGCACTGGTCGCCTCGCCGAAGGCGACATTGATCGCCGCCAAGGACCTCACCGCGGACGGCACCCTGCCGAACTCCGTCATCGCGTCGGGGCGCCGCATCCTGATCGGATGGGGGCTCGGGGTGGTCGTCGGTGTACCGGTGGGTCTGCTCATGGGGCTCCTGCCGGTGGTCCGGCAACTCCTGGACCCCTACATCGAGTTCTTCCGCTTCATCCCGCCGGTCGCTTTCGTGACGCTGGCGGTCGTGTGGCTGGGCATCGGGGAGGCGTCGAAGGTCGTGCTGATCTTCTACACGTCCGTCTTCATCGTCACGCTGAACACCATCGCCGGCGTTCTCTCGGTCGGCGAGTCGAAGCTCCGCGCCGCGGGCAGCCTGGGCGCGAGCCGGTGGCAGGTGATGCGCCTGGTCGTGCTGCCGGCCACGGTGCCGCACATCGTCACCGGCGCCCGCCTGGCCATGGGCAACAGCTTCCTGACCATCGTCTCGGCCGAGATCGTGGCGGCTCAGGTCGGCCTCGGGGCGCTGATCTGGACCTCACGCAACTACGGCCGCATCGACTGGGTGTTCGTCGGCATCATCACGCTCGGCGTCCTCGGGTTCGTGTTCGACCGGGTGCTGCGCATCGTGGCCTCGCGGGGGCTGCGGCGGTACGGGGTCAAGCTGTGACCACGGGGACCTCCCGCGCTCTGGTCCTGGACCGCTTCGGGTCGCCGCCGCGGACGCTGAGACGGCCCCTGCCGACCCGGGCGGCGCGCGAGACACTGCTCCGTGTGCTCGCCGCCCAGGTGGGCCACCTGGACCTGAACGTCCTGGACGGCCACTTCGGCATCCTGCCCTCGCTCCCGTTCGTCCCGGGTACGGAGGCCTGCGGCACGGTCGTGGCATCGGACGTCCACCCGGAGGGGACGCTCGTCCGGGTGCGCGGGGCGGGACTGGGGCTCAGCCGTGACGGCGGCTGGGCCGAGCACGCCGTCGCTGCGGACCGGGCCGTCGTCCCGGTGCCGCCGGGCACGGATCCCGCGTTGGCCTGCTGCTTCTTCTCGGCGGCGGGGTCGGCGTGGGCGGCCGTGCACGATGTGGCCGCGATCTGTGAGGGGGAGCGCGTCCTGGTGACGGGCGCGGCCGGAGCCGTCGGTTGCCTGGTGGTCCAGCTGGCCCTGCGGGCGGGCGCCGAGGTGATCGGCGTCGTCGGGCGGCAGGCCAAGCTCGCGCATGTCCCCGCCGGGGCGAAGGCGGTCCTGGCCGGCGACCTGTCGGCGGATGCGGTGGGCGGGCCCGCCGACGCGCTTGTCGACACTGTCGGCGGATCAGTGCTGCCCGCCGCGCTGAAACTCGTCAGGCCGGGCGGAAGGGCCGCCCTGATCGGCTACTCGGCGGGGCGGGAGCTCACGGTGGACCTGGCCGACTTCCTGCTCGCCGACGTCCCGCTGCTGCCGGTCAGCATGATGTCGCGCGCCGTGGACCTCACTCCGGTCGGCGACCGCCTCCTGGCCGAGATCGCGTCGGGGGAGCTGAACCTGCCCATCGAGCGATACGCCCTCGATCACCTGGAGACGGCCGTCGAACGGCTTCGAACAGGATCGGTGATCGGCAAGGTCGCGCTGACGATGGAGTGATCTCTTCGCCGGAGGGTGTCTGAGAGGGCATTTGATCTAGACGTATTGCCCTGTATGCCCTAGTGGGTTCCTCGCCAGGTTGGCGTGGTCTCGCCTGTTATGCGCTTGGCGAGGTTGTCGATCGACGCGATGTGGATCATGGCCACGGAGCTGGCGGGCAGGTCTCGTAGCGGGTGAGACGGCGATGCATCGTGATCCATCCGATACTCCGCTCCACTACCCAGCCGGCGGGCCCGCAAGGCCGCGGGTGATGAACGACGCGCCACACCGGACTCCGAAGAGCGAGGCTCTTGCCGTCCGCTGCGAAGTCGCTGTCGCAGACGGTGCGGATGCCGCAGCGCCGCAAAAGCGGCAGCTCCAGGCGATGGTGAGGGTGCTGGCCTGGCTGGCGGACCGAGGGAGCGGCGGGGCATAGGTGCGGTCACTACGAGAGGCCGCCACGCACGAAGCCGTCATGGAGGCGTGTGCTCCCTGAACAGCTCGTATGGCAGAGCTGACGGAAGTGCTTGCTGCCGGCATCTCCGTACCGTTCGGACCTGTGCACGTCGCCATGCGGGTCCCTAAACCGCTGCGGCACGCCCCTCACCTGCGGCAATGTCACGTCCGGGCCTGTTGTGGATGAGGGGTGATCTTCCTCGGCGGCTGACTTGCTGCACTAGAGGTAGTCCCGCAGGCGGGGCCAATGTCGGCCCTGACCTGCGAAAACCCGGAATGTGATCTGGTGCCCCCGGCAGGGCTCGTCGTTCCAGACTCCTATGCCGATGGCCGCCGGCCGTGAGCGCCTCTACGGCCGCGACGTCATCCCGCTCGCTTTCCTCCGGGCAGCGCTACGGCGACCGCGCTGCGGGCCGCGCGTGCCGGTGTCGCGGAAGCCTCTTCAGGGCGTCGCCCTGCGGGCCCTCTGCGGTGACCGTCCGTCCGGGCCCGGACACGTGGTGGTTCGCTCTCGGGGCGACCCCGCGCGAGCTGGGGATTCCTTGGCGGGGCAGTGAAGGTCGGCGGCCTTGCGGATATTCGCGCTCGCGCCTCCATATCGGCAGGATGGGGGCATGAGCGAGATCCGCACCCCCCGTCTTCTGCTGCGCCGCTGGCAGGATGACGACCTTGTGGCCCTGTCCGAGATCCATGCCGACGCGGAGGTGATGCGATGGATCGGGGACGGTGAGCCGCGCTCCCTGGAGCAGACCGCCGAGGATATCGAGGCGTGGGAGGAGGAGTGGGACGAGGAGGGTTTCGGGCTCTTCGCCGTCGAGCTCCTCGGATCCGGGGAGTTGGCCGGCGCGGTGGGTCTGTACGTTCCGGACTCCCCGCCCGAGGTCGCGGGTGAGGTGGCGATCGACTGGCGGCTCGGGCGGGCGTTCTGGGGTCAGGGGTATGCGTCGGAGGCAGCTCACGCCGCGCTGGAATTCGCTTTGCAGGACCGCGGTCTCGACCGGGTCGTCGCCGTGTGCAGGGCGGGCGACAACGCATCCGTGAACGTGCTGGGCAAGCTCGGCATGCATGAGGAGATCGCGGCGCAGGATCCGGTTCATGGGCATGACCTGCGGATCTACGGGATCGACCTCACGGAGTTCCAGGGCTGACAACCACGTCGGTGGTGGGCGGTGGCGCGTCGAAGGCCTGCCGCGGGTCTCGGCCCGGTGGTCACCTTCTCTGATCGCTGATGAAGGTTGATGAAGATCGATGGTGAAGGCAGCGGCCTGCCGCCGGGGAGGAGGCCGCGCGCGGTTTTCCATGGCGACGATCAGGCCGATGGGCGGCGTCGACCTGCTGGCCGGCGCCGCGGACAGGCCGCGCAACGACAGCATCCGTCACTACGGGCTTCCGGAGCTGGGGCCCCTGAAGAAATGAACGCCTGTCGTCGTTGCCGACACGGTGCCGTGTGGCGTTTCGGGGAACTGAAACCCCCCACCGCAGGCACCAACTAGGTACCATGACGGGTATGCCATCCCTGAACGTGTCCTTCACCGACGAGGAGCTCGAAGGCGTGCGTGCGGCAGCCGCGGCCGAGGGCAAGAGCCTCAAGCAGTATCTGCACGACCTGGGCGTCCGTGAGATGCACCGGCAGCGGTTCGTGGCCGGAGCGAGTGTGTGGGCCGACAGGCTGCGCGGCGAGTTCGACGACGCCTTCCCGGACGAGTTGCCGGCCGCCGAGCGCGACGGGGCCGCGGCCGCCTGATGCCCAATCTCTACATCGACGTCTCCTGGCTCCTGGACGTCCAGGAGGCCGCACTCGACCGGGAGGACATGTCGGTCGCGGACTACTCGGCGCTCGTGGCTGCCATCGCGCGGCACAGGACCAAACTGCCGACCCTCGAAGCCGCCGACCCGGACACGGCATGGCGTGCGGCGGCGCTGATGCACACCATCGTGCGCCTTGAGCCGCTCCCGTACCGCAACAGCCTGTACGCCGCGTTCGTCGCCGCCCAGTACATGGACCAGTCCGGCGAGGGCATCGATCCGCCCTACGGCGCCCTGTCCGATCTCGTACGCAAAGTCCGCGACACTCGACTCGGTGTCCTTGCCGTGGCGGAGCAGCTCCGCTCCTGGAAGGTGTGACGGGGCGACCGGGCAAAGCGGCCAGAGGTCGATCGAGCTCCTGCTCGCAGGGCGGGAACCAGGCCGGACGTCCCGTGCGTTGAGCAGTACACGAGGGCAGCTAGGGGGTTCACATGGCGTATGGACCGCACTATGGGCCTGGATCTCAGTACGGACCGGGGGGCGTGACCCGTCCCGCACCGGCGTCGCGCCGAGAGCGGGCAAAGAGCGCGGCCGTCCTGATGGCGGGCTGGGTCGCCCTGCTGTGGATGCTCGAGGCCATCGACGCGGCGAGCGGCCACGCCCTGGACACCTTCGGCATCACCCCGCGCGAGGTCGGCGAGCTGCGTGACGTCGTGCCCGCCGCCTTCGTGCACTTCGGCTTCGACCATCTCGCGGCGAACAGCGTGCCGCTGCTCGTCCTCGGTTTTATCGCCGCGCTGTCCGGCATGCGCCGCTTCCTCGCTGTGGCCACCGTGATCATCCTCGCCAGTGGCCTGGGCGTCTGGCTCACGGCACCGGAACACTCCACGACCGCGGGCGCGTCGGGCGTCGTCTTCGGCCTTTTCGGCTATCTGCTGATACGCGGCTTCGTGGACCGCCGCGTCGGCGACGTGATCATAGGCCTTCTCGTCGGCGCGGTTTACGGCTCCCTGCTCTGGGGCGTACTGCCGACGACGGACGGGGTCAGTTGGCAGGGACACCTCTTCGGACTTCTCGGCGGGGTGGCCGCGGCCTTCGCATTCCGACGTCCTCGCGCCACCTGACGAGCTCCCCGGCCGGCGCACAGGCGGCCCGGGGTACGGTGGTCTGACGGTCCGGAATGCAAACAGGTGATCCAGCGGCGGCGGGGTACACACCAATCTTGGTGCTACGGCGGCAAGCTGGTGTTAAGTCAAGACATGGAATGGGAAATCCCGCGGCCGGCTCATACCGGTCGCGGGATTCGGTGTTCCTGCCTTCGTGTTTTGTGCCTGCCTGAGCAGTCACGCAATCAGGTGACCACCGCTGGAAAGGCCACCGGCGGAGTTGGGGCCCGGCGCCGGGCTTGTGGCCCGGGTGCCGAGCCCCATTCCGGCGAGCTATGTGATGCGATTCCCTGTTGCTCAGTGACCGTGGCCGTGTTTGCAGCCCATTTCGGAACCGACGTGGTTGTACTGCGCTCCCGGGTCACCCTCACCGTTCAGCAGGTTGCCGGCCAGGCCGTTGGCGATGCCGACCTGACCGAGGATGTCGATGTTCAGGTCGTGGGACTTGCACCAGCCGCCATGCATGCCGTCCGCGCCCTGGGCCGTGGCGGTGCCGGTGCCTATGAAGCTGATGCTACCGAGGATGGCGGCCGCAACAGCGGCCTTGTGGAGCTTGCGCATGTCTCCTCCTTGGGGTGAGTAGAGCGCATCATCAAAAGATCCACTTAGCGCTCAATTCGGAGGCTAATCCGATACATCCCACGGCGCTCATCGGAGCGGCCATCCGGGGGCCCTGAGGCTCAACCCATCACGGAGGCTCTTCCGTGGCCGGCACAAGTCAGGGAAAGCGGTCACCGTGTGACAAGGCATCAGCCCTGCCCTGGACATCGCCACCGGCCAGGTCACCGGGGCGTACACACGCCGGCCATCAGCACCCGCGCCTATCCAGAAGGCGGCTGGGCGACGACCCGCGAGGCGTTCCGTACTCCGCACCGACCCGTGCGTCCTGGATGAACCTGGTTGAGGTCTGGTTGTCCCTGACCGAGCGTCAGGCCATCCGCCGCGGCACCTTCCGGTCCGTCCACGACCTCGAACAAGAACACTTCAAGCGCGGGCTCCGACGAGCTCGCGACGCCGCGGGACTTCCTGACGAACTACCGCAGGACCCTGCGGATGAAGTGCGAGGGCCTGGATGCGGAGCAACTGGCTCGTTGGTCCGTTCCGCCGTTGACGATGTCGCTGCTCGGCCTGCTTGGGCACCTCGTCGAGGTGGAACGGGACTGGGGCAACTGGATCAGCGACGGCGGTCCGCTGGCCGAAGGTGTACGGCGACATGGCGGGGCAGACAGCGCCGGCCGACAACAGGGCGAACGCCACTGATGCGGCACCAGGTACGCGAGCCGACCGTCCGCGTACACGAGCCGGCCGTCGAAACAGGCTTGTCCGCCGTTTCCGGGAGGCACTACCTTGCCGAAGTGGATCTCTTCTCGCGCTCTTGGGCGGCGTTGCGCACGGCGGTCGACGAACTCTCCGACCAGGACTGGGAACGGCCGTCCGGCTGTACCGGCTGGCTCGTACGGGACCTGGTGTGCCACCTGATCATCGACGCCCAGGACGTCCTGATCACGCTGGTCACGCCCGCCGAGACCGAACCGACCGTGGACTCCGTCACCTACTGGGAACTCGTCGAGCCTCCGACCGGCGAGGACCCGCTCGACGCACTGATCCCCCGACTGGCCGCCGCGTACGGCGAGCCGAGGTGGCTCAAGTTCCATTTCGACGACGTCGGCTCCGCCGCCGGGCGTGCCGCCGAACTCGCCGACCCGGGCGTCCGCGTCAGCACCCGCGACGAAGTGCTGACCGTCGGCGACTACCTGTCCGCCTATGTCATGGAATGGACGTTGCACCACCTCGACCTGATCGCGCACCTGCCCTCGCCCGCCGAACCGCCCGCCGAGACCCTCTCGGCTGCCCGCGCGTCGCTGGAACAGATCGCCGGGGCACCGATTCCGGCGTCGTTCTCCGACAAGGACGCGCTGCTGGTAGGGACCGGACGTCGCGCTCCGACGGACGCTGAGAAAGCCGCACTGGGTGAGCTGGCCGCCAAGATCCCGCTCGTGCTCGGCTGAACGAGCCACGGCCGTGACCGTCTGGTTGAACGGAGCCTTCGGCGCGGGAAAGATGTCGACGACGAACGAACACGCGGCGGGAGGCCACGCCACTCGGCCACAACATCGCCCTCAGCCCGACAGCAGCCTGACCAGCCCACTCCGCCAGCCATGGCCGCACAACGCGACAGCCCTGTCCCGGATTCTGGGAAGCGATCGGTTCAGAAGCCGACGTCGGCGGTTCGGTATGTCGGCGGTCGGCGAGCCCGGCTGGCCTGCTCGTAGGCGTAGGCCAGGCGGAGCAGGGTGGGCTCGCTCCACGCCGTACCCATGAACGTCAGGCCGACCGGCAAGCCGAAAGCGAAGCCTAGCGGGACGCTGATCGCGGGGTACCCGGCGAGTGCGGCGGGTGTCGAGGCGCCGCCGTTGTGACTGTCCCCACGGATTGGGTCGATCTTGGCCGGCGGGCCATTGGTCGGCATCACGAGCGCTTCCAGGCGGAACCGGCGCAGTACCGCGTCGATGCCTTCGGCGCGCGACAGCCGGTGGTTGGTGGCCAGAGCCTCGCGGTACTCGCGCTCGGTGAAGTCCAGGTCGCGCACCGCCTCCAGTCCGTCCTGATGGCGGTTCCACCACGGCGGCTCCAACCGGCCGCAGCGCAGTGCGCGGTGGGCAACGACATCACTATCCGTTCGGCCGGGCGCTGGTGCACTGGACGTCGTTGCGGAGTGTCGATGGCAGTGGATCCTCGAGAAGCAAGGCATGCACGCCGTGGAGCGCGAACCGTTCGTGCGGCACTTCGTCACCGCCGTGACTTGGTGGGGTGTCCGAGGAGGCCGGGCGGCGCTGCCTGGGCTGCGGCGCCTCGTGTGTGAGGCCGAGCGGGGAGAACCGCTCCGCAGCCGTGATCCAACTTGCGATGGGAGATCGCCCCTGGGTCGCTCTCGTGCCCGCAATGCGTAGGGCCCGCAATGCGTAGGGCCGCAATGCGGAGGACGCCCGCCGTTGGTTCGGGGCGCTGGAACCCGCCCGCGATAGTTGGCCGGAAGCGATGAGTTTGGCGAATGGGCACGGTCTACACCTACAAACCGCAGGCTGTGAACTTCGGAGGAACTCATGACCGCCAAGGCACTACCGCCCGTCGTCGACGCCAAGACCTGGCAGAGCCAACTCGACGACCTGCGCGTTCGGGAGAAGGCCGCGACCCGGGAACTTGATGCGATCGCCGCCCAGCGCCGCCGGATGCCGATGGTCGAGATGCCCGACTACACCCTCGAAGGCGAGGAGGGATCGGTCCGGCTGGCCGACATCTTCGGCGACAAGTCTCAGCTGATCGTCTACAACCACATGTGGTTCCCCGGCGAGAAGTGGCAGTGCCCGGGTTGCACGGGGTTCACGTCGCAGTTCACCCGGTTGGAGTTCCTGGAGGCCTACGACGCCAGGTTCGTCATCGTCACCCAGGGCCCGATCGACGAGGCCCTCACGTACAAACGGCGGGTCGGCAACAAGATGACCTGGTACTCCAGCGCGAACAGCCCGTTCGGTACCGACGTGGGCGCACCGCCCGGCGGTGGATTCGCGGTCAACGTCTTTCTGCGTGACGGCGACACCGTCTATCGCACCTGGCACACCAACGGTCGGGGCACCGAGCAGCTCAGTCACACCTTCGCGCTGATCGACGTGTTGCCGCACGGGCGGCAGGAGGAGTGGCAGGACTCGCCCGACGGCTGGCCTCAGTCACCCACCTACAGTCGGTGGGCCGGCTCCGAGGACATCGCCGCGCTCTACGGCCCGGATGCGTGAGGTGCTGAGTTCGGGGCGCACCCTGCAGCCGCTCGACGGGGTTTCCACATCGAGCAAGGCCCTGCCGTAGGCGTAATCGCCCGGCCGTTTTGCCCCAGACCCTCCTCGACCGCAGTCGCGGAGAGGGTTCCGAGACCGGGCGCTTCGGTCTGGCGCCGGTGGCAACAAGGAGGTTCAGCAGGTCGGCGGCGACGTTCCGGTCGCTCAGCAGCAACATCCCGGCGCGCAGATGTCGCAGATGTCAAAGTGAGGCCCCGGCGCACTGGACGAGTTGCTGCCCGGTGATCGCTCCGCCGTCCGGGCCGAGGAGGAACGCGGTCAGGCCGGCGACCTCGTCGGGAGAGACGAACCGACCGAGGGGCGGGTGTGCCGGGGGTGTGCGGGCGCGGCCGGGGTCGGACAGCATCGGAGTGTCGGTCGGGCCGGGGGCGATCACGTTGACGGTGATGCCACGGGCGGCCAGTTCCGCGGCCCAGGAGCGCGCGAGCGCGGGCAGGGCGGCCTTGGTCGCGGCGTACTGGCTCTTGCCGGGTACGCCGGTGGCGGTGCGGCTGCCGACGAGGACCACGCGGGCCCCGTCGGGCAGCCGGTCGGCGAGCTTGTCGACGAGGATCGTGGCGGCATGGACGTGCACCCGCCACATCAACTCGCCGTCGTCGGCGGACAGTTCGCCCAGCGGTGCCGAGCGCTGGAGCCCGGCGGCGTGCACGACGGCGTCGGGGGCGGGTACGCCGTCGAGGACCCGGACCAGCGCGGTGGGATCGGCCAGATCCGCCGGGAGCCAGGTCAGCCCCGGCGCGGGTACCGGACGGCGGCGGCTGATCCCGGTGACCTGCCATCCCTCCCGCAGCAGGCGACCACTGATCGCCTCGCCGATTCCCGAGCTGACGCCGGTGACCAGGGCGTGCCGTGTCTCAGGCATGGCACACCCGCCCGGCCCGCCTGCCGGCGTGCTCGACGCTGTCCGTCGAGGTCATGAGGGCGACGTCCGGTGCTCCGGCTCGGTGGACGGCACCTCGGTCAGTACGACCTCGACGCCGCGCCCGCGCAACTCGGCCACGATCGACGGGTCCGCGCCGTCGTCGGTGACGAGGGTCCAGTCGGCCGGCAGCTTCGCCCAGGCGTGGAAGGGGCGGCGGCCGAGCTTCGCCGCGTGCGCGAGGACGTACACATGGTCGGCGCGGCGGGCCATCAGTTCCTTCAGCCGCGTCTGGCGCAGGTCGGCCTCGCAGATGCCGTGCTCGGGCGAGATGCCGTCGGTGCCGAGGAAGACCCGGTCGAAGGTCATCCGTTCCAGTGCGGCCTCGGTCAGCGGACCGACGAAGCCCTGGCTCAGCGGCCGCAGAGTGCCGCCGAGACACTCGACGTGCACCGTCTCGACGTCGGAGAGTTCCTGAAGGGCCGTCAGCCCCGTGGTCGCGACCGTCAGTTCCTTCGCGGAGCGCAGTTCGTGGGCGAGGGCGCCCACGGTCGATCCGGCGTCCAGCAGCACCGTCTCACCGGCGCGCACCTCGATGGCGGCGCGGCGCGCGATGGCCCGCTTCTCCTCGAAGGCCTCGCCCGTACGCTGCCGGAGCGACGCCTCGGGATGGGCGGTCAGCGCCATGGCGCCGCCGTAGGTGCGAGCCAGCCGGCCGTCGGCGGTCAGCTTGGCGAGGTCGCGGCGGATCGTGGAGGGGGTGACACCGAAGCGTCTCGACAGCTCCTCGACGCTGGTGAGGCCGGTCGTGGTGGCCACGTACAGGATCCGTTCGCGCCGGGCCTTGGATCCGAGGGGAGACATCTGTCGTGGAGTCCTTCTCTGCGCGGACTGCGGACTGCGGACTGCGGACTGCGGGCGGCGGTCTCAGCGGACCGCTACGGACGACATCTCGGCTGCCTGGCGCACGGCCTCGACCATGCTACCGGCCTCGGCCACGCCCTTGCCCGCGATGTCGAAGGCCGTTCCGTGGTCCACCGAGGTGCGGATGACGGGCAGTCCCACGGTCAGGTTGACGCCCGCCTCGATGCCCAGCACCTTCACCGGGCCGTGCCCCTGGTCGTGGTACATCGCGACGATCAGGTCGTAGTCGCCGCGCCCGGCGAGGAAGAAGGCCGTGTCGGCCGGGAGGGGGCCGCGGGCGTCGATGCCGTCCGTGCGCAGCACGTCGAGAGCGGGGACGATCTTCTCCTCCTCCTCGCCGTAGCCGAACAGTCCGTTCTCGCCCGCATGCGGGTTGATGCCGCAGACGCCGATCACCGGCTTCGCGACACCGGCTCGCACCATCGCGTTGTGACCGCGGCGCACCGTGCGCTCGACCAGGCCCGGCTCGATGCGCTGTACGGCGTCGATCAGGCCGATGTGGGTCGTGACGTGAATGACCTTCACCCGGGGTGTCGACAGCATCATCGACACCTCGTCCACGCCGGTGAGGTGGGCCAGCAACTCGGTGTGGCCCGGATAGAGATGCCCGGCGGAGTGCAGGGCCTCCTTGTTGAGCGGCGCGGTGCAGATGCCGTGCACGGCGCCCTTCAACGCGAGGTCCGCGGCCACCCGTACGTACTGGTAGGCGGCCTCGCCGGCGACGGCGGAGAGTTCGCCCCAGGGCAGGTCGGCGGGGAGCAGGTCCAGGTCCACCACGTTGACGCGGCCCGGTGGGAACTCGGCCTCGCCCGGGGCGGTCACGGCGACGATGTCGCAGGCGACACCCAGGATCGCGGCGGCCTGCCGCAGCCGGCCGGCATCACCGATGACGACGGGACGGCAGCGGGCGAGGGTGTCCGGGTGCAGCAGTGCCGGGACGATCACCTCGGGACCGATGCCCGCGCCGTCTCCCATGGTCACCGCGATGAGCGGCAGCGAACGGTGGTGGTCGGCGGTCGGGATCGCGTTCACCGGGAGGTCTCCTTGCGGTGGGAGGTGGGGGAGGACCGGCCGGAGCGCCGTGGCGATCCGCAGCAGGGAATCGGTGTCGCCGAAGCTGCCGGGCCGGGTGACGACATGGCGTCCGTCGGGTGTGAGTGCGTGGACGGCGCCGTGGTGGATCTGGCCGAGTGGCGCCAGGTGCGGTACGCCGAGCGCGTCGAGGACGCGGCGGGCGGTCTCGCCACCCGTCAGGACGAGGTCGGCATCGCCCGCGCGGTCGGCGGCGAGGCGAGCGAGTGCGGACACCAGACGGCGTGCCGAACCGGGCCGGATGCCCGGGCCGCTGTCGATGCTGAGGACGGTGACGCCGCCTGACATCGTGTCAAACGAGTGCGGCCCGCCCGGGGGCGGCAGGACGCCGGAGTTCATGGCGCCGGAGTCCACGACGTCGGGATTCACGGATACATGGCGGGCGCCGCGCTCCGTGAGTTGCGCGATCTGCGCAGGCGCGGAGGGATCGGCGGTGCCGACGACGACCAGGAGGGGCCGTTGCCGGCGCCCCCCGGCCGCAGCCGGAGCCGCTTGCCCCGCAGCGGTCGCGGCCGACGCCCCGTCCGTACGCCTCAGCAGGCGGCCGACCGCCGCGGCGAGGCCGCCCGTGCCCGTCAGGCGGACGCCGGGCCCGCATGCGAGCGCCGCCTCGGCGATCAGGTCCAGGTCCGAGTCCGTCTCGGTGTCGCACACCGGAAGGTGCCCGGCGCTGACCGCCGCGCGCAGCACGGAGGGCAGCGCGCCGCCCCGTACCGCCTCCAGCGGGACGAGCGTCGTACGGGCGTTCCCGAGCGCGGCGGAGACCGACGGCGGGGGCGCGGTGCTCTCCGCCCGCCAGGCGTCCGTGGTGTGCAGGGGGACGCCGTCGAGATGGACGACACCGCCGCGGACCGTGCGACCAAGGGCGGGCAGGGCGGTGGCGACGACGACGCCCTCGGCGCCTTCGGCGCAGGCGGCCGTCTCGGCGGCGAGGTTGCCCCGCAGCAGCGAGTCGGCCTTCTTCAGCACCAGAACGTCCGAGGGCAGGGCTCGCAGTGCCTCGCGTACGCGCCGGGCTGCGTCGGCCGCGGGCAGGGACCGGCAGTCGAGGTCGACCACGACGGCCTCGCCGTTCGCGTGCGGGTCCAAGGACGCCGGGCCGAGCACGATCCGGCCCGGCACGCCGAGCGCCACCGCGGTCTCCGCCGCCCCGGACAGGTCGTCGGCGAGCGCGAGGACACGTCGCGCGACCCGCTCGTCTCGGCGGGGGGCGGGGGAGGGGAAGGGCACATCATCCTCCTGGGCCGGTGGTCGAAGAGAGACACGCGGGGCGGCCTCGGCGCTCGATGATGGCACATCCTGCGCGATGTGCGCGAGACCTCTTGCGTGATCCGCGCAACCGTGGAACGGTTTCCGGCGCGACAGAAGTCGACGGCAACCGACGGCGTCCTGCGGGACCGGAGGCCGTCCCGAGCCGGTCGCCGCACAAAGAAACCCCGAGAGGTCGACGATGACCCGAACTCCTCCGAGTGAGACGCCCAGCCGTCGCACCCTGCTGCGCTGGGGCGCCGCGGGCGGCGCCGGTCTCGCTCTCTCCCCGCTGGCCGCCTGTGCCGGACCCACCGGCGCCCCCGGCCCCGGCACCCTCACCCTCGGGCTGAACCGCTCGCTGGTCAGCCTGGACAACAAGCTCAACCAGTTCGACGCCGCGGTGACCGTGCAGCGGGCCGTGCGTCAGGCCCTCACGGCCATCGGTCCGGACATGCGACTCACCCGGGTCCTCGCCGACCGGTTCGAGATGACCGCGCCGACCACCTGGAGCGTCCGCCTGCGCGACGGGATCCGCTACTCCGACGGCCGGCCCGTGACCGTCGACGACGTGGCCACCGCGGTGCGGCTGTACGGAGAGGTCGCCGGCTCGTTCATCCTCGGCCTGTTCCCCGAACTCCCCGAGGTCGAGGCGACGGGCGAACGCACCTTCCTGCTCCACACCCGCAAGCCGGTGCCCATCCTGGACCGGCTGATGGCCAACATCCTCATCACCCCGGCGAAGGACAACCGGCCCGAGGAACTCCGCTCCGGCGTCGGCACCGGCCCCTACCGGGTGACCGGCGCCAACAGCGGCGCGGGCGAGTACACCCTGGCCCGCGTTCCGGACTACTGGGGCGGGCGGCCGCCCGTCGAACAGGTCCGGGTCCGCTTCGTACCGGAGGAGTCGAGCCGGGTCGTCGCCCTGCGCAGCGGCGAACTGGACGTCATCGACACCATCACCCCCGACTCCGCCGAGCAGCTCACCGGGCTGCCCGGCGTGCACCTGGAGCAGACCTCCGGGGTGCGGATCTGCCAGCTCTTCTACAACTTCCGCAAGCCGAAGAAACATCCGCTGGCCGACGCCCGGGTGCGCCGGGCGCTGACGTACGCCATCGACGGCGAGTCCCTCGTCCGGGACGTGCTCACCGACTCGGCCGAGCAGGCCCGGGGAGTCGTCCCGCTCAGTCTCCAGGGCGCCGAACGCACCGGCCGATACGACCACGACCCGTCACGGGCACGGCAGTTGCTCAGGTCCCTGGGCGCCGACGGGCTGCGGATCAAAATCATCTGGGAGTCGGGCGAGTTCGCCGCGGACGCCTCCGTGATGGAGGCCGTCGCGGAGATGCTGAAGGAGGTTGGTGTACGCGCCGCCCTGCAGCAGTTCGAGCCCGGCGGCGACATCCTCAAGTGGCGCCAGGGCAAGGGAGGCGACTGGGACGTCATCGGCAACGGCTTCCCCGGCACCACCGGCCAGGCCACCACCATGCTGCAGGCGATGTACGCGGGCACGGCCGAGGACGAGCGCACCGGTGACGCCTTCATGGGCTACGTCATCCCCCGCATCGCCCGACAGCTGACCGACGCGGCCACCGAGACGGACCCCGCCACCCGTGACCGCAAGCTGACCGCCGCCCAGCACGCCGTCTGGGACACCTGGCCGGCCATGTGGGCCTTCGTGCCGAAGACCGTGCTCGCCCGCCGCGCCCGCGTCGACGGCGTCCGGCTGCTGCCGATCAACTCCTACGACCTGACCGCCGTACGGCTGGAGGGCTGAGCCGTGACCAAGTACCTCGCCCGCCGTCTCGGCCAGAGCCTGCTGACCGTCTTCCTGACCATCTCCACGGTCTTCGTGCTGGTCCGGCTCGCCCCCGGAGACCCCGCCGCCGCATACGCGCCGCCGAGCGCCACCACCGCCGACCTGGAGCGCATCCGAGCCCAGTTCGGCCTCGACAAGCCCTTGGTCACCCAGTACGGGATCTTCCTGCGCGACCTGCTGAACGGCGATCTCGGCACCAGCTTCTCCTTCCACGACTCCGCCCTCAGCGTGGTCCTGGACCGCATGCCGTACACGATCACGCTCTCCGTCGCGGCGATCGCCGTCACCGTGGCCGTCGCGGTCCCGCTCGGGGTGTGGATGGCCCGCCACGCCGACACCCCGCGCGAACTCGGCGCCAACGTCCTGACCATCACCGGACAGTCCATGCCGGACTTCTGGACCGGCGTGATGCTGCTGACCGTCTTCGCCGTGCTGCTGCCGGTGCTGCCCGCCTCCGGCTTCACCTCCTGGAGCGGCCTCGTCCTGCCGACCGTCACCATCGCGATCCTCCAACTCGCCCTCGTCTCACGGCTCGTACGCCGCGAGATGACCACGGCCCTCGCCTCGCCGTACATCACCGTGGCCCGCTCGCGCGGTGTCTCCGAACGGGCCCTCACCTGGCGGTACGCCCTCGCCAACTCGTCCGTCCCGCTGGTCACCGCGGTCGGCACCCGCTTCGCGGCACTGCTCAACGGCGTGGTGCTGGTCGAGGTCGTCTTCGGCTGGCCCGGCGTCGGTTCCCTCGTCGTCCGCGCCCTGGAGACCCGCGACTACCCGCTCATCCAGGCAACCGTCCTGGTCACGGCGACCCTCGCCATCCTCGTCCAGCTCCTCGTCGACCTCGCCTACCCGCTCCTCGACCCGCGGGTCCGACTCGGAAAGGCGGCCTGACCATGTCCGCCACGTTCACACCGTCCGCCGACAGCGCCCGGTCCAGTGCCGTCACCGCCCGGCACCTGGCCCGCGCCACCGCCATCAGGCAGCGGCGCAGCGCCCGCTTCAAGCTGTGGGCGGGAGCCGTGTGCACCGCGCTGGTCGCCCTGCCGGTGGCCCTCGCCAGCCTGCTTCCGCTGCCGGACCCGGACGCCCAGAACCTCGCCGGGCGCCGGGTGCCGCCGCTCACCGGCGGGCACCTGTTCGGCACCGACCAGCTCGGACGCGATCTGCTCTCCCGCGTCCTGCACGGCGGCCAGGTGTCGCTGACCGTGGGTGTCCTCGCCGTCGTCGTCTCCGGGCTCATCGGGATCGCCGCGGGCTCGGCGGCCGGCTACTTCGGGGGCTGGATCGACACGGTCGTCAGCCGGCTCCTCGAAGCCCAGATGGCGCTGCCCCTGCTGATGATGCTGCTGCTCGTCGTCGCCCTCTTCGGCCCGTCGGTCACCGTCATCACCTGCGTGATCGCGATCGCCCAGTGGCCGGAAGTGGCCCGGCTGACCCGCTCCCTGGTCCTCGTCGAACGCGAGAAACCCTATGTGGCGGCCGCCCGTCTGCTCGGTATGCGCAGCTGGTCGGTCCTGGGGCGGCACATCATCCCCAACGTCCTGCGTCCCGCGAGCCTGGTGGTCCTGCTGCTGCTCGCCCAGGCCGTGCTCCTGGAGAGCGCCCTCAGCTTCCTGGGCGCCGGACCACAGCGGCCGTTCGCCACCTGGGGCCGCATCATCTCCGACGGCCAGGACTACATCACCACCTCCTGGTGGCTGGTCACGCTCCCCGGCCTGGTCATCGCCCTCCTCGTGGTCGGCGTCAACCTCATGGGCGACGGCCTGCGCGACCGCATCCGTACGACCAAGACAACCAAGCCGGCGAAGGGAGCCTGAGCCATGACCGCCGACACCGCCCCCGCCTCCGGCTCCCTGCTGGAGGTCGAGGACCTGCAGATCGAACTGGTCACCCATCGAGGCGTGGTCCGCGCCGTCGACGGCGTGAGTTTCACCGTCCAACGCGGCGAGACCGTCACGCTCATCGGAGAGTCCGGCTCCGGCAAGTCCACCACGGCGATGGGCCTGCTGCGGCTGCTGCCCGAAGGACTCGCCGTGCTGTCCGGCACCGCCCGCATCGGCGGCGAGGACGTCGTCACCGACCCCGGGGCGGCCCGGCGGGCGCGCGGCCGTACCGTGTCCCTCATCCCCCAGGACCCGATGACCGCGCTCAGCCCCGTCCACACCGTCGGACGGCAGCTCGGCGAGGCCCTGCGGCTGCGTCATCCCGGCCTCTCCCGGGCCGAGGCCCGCGAGCGCGGCACCCACCTGATGGACCAGGTACGGATCAGCAGGCCCGAAACACGCTGGAAGGCGTACCCGCACCAGTTTTCCGGCGGCATGCTCCAGCGCATCCTCATCGCCGTCGCGCTGGCCGCCGAACCGCGGCTGCTGGTCGCCGACGAACCCACCTCCGCCCTGGACGCCACCGTCCAGGCGAGCGTCCTCGACCTGCTGATGGACCTTCAAGAACGCACCGGTATAGGCATGTTGATGATCACGCACGACCTCGGTGTCGCCCGGCTGGTGTCCGACCGCATCCACGTCATGAAGGAGGGCCGGTTCGTCGAGTCGGGTCCGGCCCAGCAGATCGTCGAGCGGCCCGCACACCCGTACACCAGGAAACTGCTCGCGGCCGTCCCGAGCCTCGGGCCCTGGGACGAGGACGGGCTCGACGAGCACACCGCCCAGCCCGAGCAGGAAGGCAGGGCCGCCCGATGAGCCAGGCAGCAGTGACACCCAACGCGGCCGACGCCGCCGACGCGTCGGCGTTTCTCGCCGTCGAGGACCTCGTCGTCGACTACCCCACGCCGGCCGGCCCGGTGCGCGCCGTCGACCACGTCAGCTTCAGCGTGCCCCGTGGCGGCTCACTCGCCGTCGTCGGCGAGTCGGGCAGCGGCAAGTCGACCATCGCCTGCGCGATTGTACGGCTGCTCAGGCCGGACTCCGGGCGGATCGTGCTGGACGGCACCGACCTCGCCGCGCTGCCCGAGCGGCGCCTGAGGCCGCTCAGGCGCCGCGTCCAGATGGTCTTCCAGGATCCCTACGGATCCCTCGCCCCGCACCTGACCGCCCTGGAGATCGTGGCCGAACCGCTGCGCGTCGCGGGCGTGAAGGACAAGACCGAACGGCGCCGCCGCGCCACCGGACTGCTCGACCGCGTCGGACTGCCGGCCACGGCACTCGAACGACGGCCGGGCGAGTTCTCCGGCGGACAGCGCCAGCGCATCGGCATCGCCCGCGCCCTGGCCTCCGAGCCCGACCTGCTGGTGTGCGACGAGGCCACCTCGGCCCTCGACGTGTCCGTGCAGGCCCAGGTCCTCGATCTGCTGCGCGAACTGCGGGAGGAGACCGGCATCACGTACATCGTCATCGCCCACCACCTCGGCGTGGTGCGCGAGATCAGCACCGACGTCGTCGTCCTGAAGGCGGGCCGGGTCGTCGAGCGCGGCCGAACCGCCGACGTCCTCGCCGCTCCCGCCGAGCCCTACACCCGCGCGCTGCGCCGCGCCGCCCTCGACCCCACGGCGATACGGGGACTCAAACCCCGCACCCTGGCGGCCTCGACACCGGCCTCGGCCACCGTCGCACCGGAGCCGCACACGCCCCGGACTCCCCACACCCCCCTGACCGCCTCACCGGAAGGAACCGGCAAGTGACCACCGGCATCGCACTGCCGAACGTACCCGTGCCCCTGTCCCCGCTCGTCCTCGGCACCATGACGTTCGGCGACACCGTCGACCGGGCGGGCGCCGCGGACATGCTCGCGACGGCGCTGGAGGCCGGCGTCACCGGCGTGGACACCGCGAACGGCTACGCCGGCGGCGACAGCGAACGCATCCTCGCCGAGCTGCTCCCCGCCCACCGCGACCGGATCGTGCTCGCCACCAAGGCCGGCATCCCGCACCCCGACCAGGCGGAGCACGCCCCGCTGTCCGCCCCCGGCCTGCGGGCCGCCCTGGAAGGCAGCCTCAAACGCCTCGGCACCGACCGCGTGGACCTCTTCTATCTGCACCAGCCCGACCGGGCCACACCCCTCGCCGAGACCCTCACCACCGTCGCCGAGTTCGTCGCCGAGGGAAAGGTCCTCTCACTCGGCGTCTCCAACTACGCCGCCTGGCAGATCGCCGAACTGGTGCGCGTCGCCGACGAAGTGGGCGCCCCGCGCCCGGTCGTCGCCCAGCAGCTGCACAATCTGCTCGCCCGCCGGATCGAGGAGGAGTATGTCGAGTACGCAGCCGTCACAGGTCTGCGCACCATGGTCTACAACCCGCTCGGGGGCGGCCTCCTCACCGGACGGCACCGCTACGAGAAAGCCCCCGAGTCCGGACGGTTCGCCGACTCCCGGGTCGCGGACATGTACCGGCAGCGCTACTGGGATCCGCGCCTGTTCGCCGCGGTCGCCGAACTGACCCGTATCGCCGAGGGCGCGGGCATCCCGCTCGCCGAACTGGCCCTGCGCTGGCTCCTCGACCGGGACTCGACCGACGCCCTGCTGCTCGGCGGTTCCCGCACCGGGCACCTGCGCGCCAACCTCGCCGCCGCGCAGGCCGGACCACTGCCCGCCGACGTGACCGCCGCCTGCGACGAGGTCGGCGTCGGCCTGCGCGGCCCCATGCCCGCCTACAACCGCTGAGCCCGTACGCGACCTACAACCGCTGAGCCCCGTAAGCGACTTCGACGCCCCCGTCCCCGCCCCCCCTGCGAAGGAACACCTGCCCATGACCACCCCTGCGGAGTTCACCGCCGCCCTGCGCGCCCGCGAGCAACTGCTCGGCTACTGGTGCCTGATGGACGCGCCCGTGGCCACCGAACGCATCGCCCGCCTCGGTTACGACTACGTCGCCCTGGACGCCCAGCACGGCCTGTTCGGCTACTCCGGCATGCTGGGCAACCTCCTCGCGATCGACAGCCGGGGCTCCACGGCCGTCGGCCTGGTCCGGGTGGAGGCCAACGACCCCGCCCCGATCGGCCGCGCCCTCGACGCGGGCGCGACCGGAGTGATCGTGCCGCTGGTCGACACCGCCGCGCAGGCCGCCGAGGCCGTGGCCGCGGTCCGCTACCCGCCCCTGGGCCGGCGTTCCTACGGTCCGATGCGCTCGGCGCTGAGGATCGGCCCCGACCCGGCCGACACACACGACAGCACGGTCGTCCTCGCCATGATCGAGACGGCCGAAGGACTCGCCGACGTCGAGGCGATCTGCGCGACGCCGGGCCTCGACGGCGTCTACGTCGGCCCCTCCGACCTGCGGATCGCCCTCGGCGGCGCCTCGTCCACGGACCCGGCCCTGGCCGACGCCTTCGAGGCCGCGCTCGGCACCGTACGCGAGGCAGCGGCGGCCGCCGGAATCGCCGCGGGCATCCACAACCCGGACGGGGCGAGCGCCGCCAAGCGCCTCGCCGAGGGCTTCACCTTCGCGACCGTCGCCTGCGACCTGGTGCACCTGGAACAGACCGCCCGCCAACACCTGGCCGCGGCCCGGACCCCTGGAGAGGCACTGTGACGAACCGACTCCTCGACGGCTTCGAGCGCACCGACACCACGCTCCCCGCACCGACCGTGCAGAGCCACGCCGCCAACCTCACCGTGCTGCCCGGCGGGGACCTCGGCTGCGTCTGGTTCGGCGGCACACAGGAGGGCATGGCGGACATCAGCGTCTGGTTCTCGCGCCTCGCCCCCGGCACCACGACCTGGACGGAGCCCGTCCACCTCTCGGACGACCCGGCACGCTCCGAGCAGAACCCCGTGCTCTTCCCCATGCCCTCGGGCGCCCTGTGGCTGCTGCACACCGCCCAGCGAGGCGGAGACCAGGACACCGCCGAGGTACGGCTGCGCGTCAGCCACGACAACGGCACGACCTGGGAGGCGACCCGCACCCTGTTCCCCGCGACCCCGGGCATCGGCGGCGTCTTCGTCCGCCAGCCCCCAGTCGTCCTGCCCACCGGCCGCCTGCTGCTACCCGTCTTCCGCTGCCGGACCGCCCCCGGCGAGAAGTGGTCGGGCGACCTCGACACCAGCGCCGTCATGATCAGCGACGACGACGGCGGAACCTGGTCCGAGCAGCCCGTGCCCGGCTCCACGGGCCTGGTCCACATGAACGTCCACCGGCTGCCGGACGGCTCCCTGCTCGCCCTCTACCGCAGCCGGCGCGCCGACGCCGTGCACCGGTCCGTGTCGCTGGACGACGGCGACACCTGGAGCGAGCCGCAGCCGCTGGACCTGCCGAACAACAACTCCTCCATCCAGTACATCCCGTTGGCCGACGGCCGCCTGGCGCTCGTCTACAACCACAGCAGTGCCGCCGACGCGACCGCCCGCCGCGTCTCCCTCTACGACGAGATCGACGACACGGGCGGCCTCACCGACTGCAAGGCCCCGGACGGCTCGGTGACGACGGCGGTACGGCAGACCCCCTCGACGGCGTTCTGGGGTGCCCCGCGGGCGCCGCTCAGCCTCGCCCTCTCGTCCGACGGCGGCCTCAGCTGGCCGCTGCGCGCCGACCTCGTGACCGGCGACGGCCACTGCCTCACCAACAACTCCCGCGACGGCCTCAACCGCGAATTGTCCTACCCCTCGATAGCGCAGACACCGGACGGCGCCCTCCACATCGCCTACACACACCACCGAAAGGTCATCCGCCACATCAGGCTCACCTCCAGCGCGCGAGGTGAGTGACCGCTCGGGCCGGTCGAGCCTCGATGGCCGAGTGAGGCGCTGAACGGCAACCTTTACGGGAGCGGTGGCAACTGGCAGGCGAGGAGCTCCACGAACTGCCGAACGAAGGTCACCACGTGAGTCCAAGAGCAGCGCTGCACCGCCGGGCACGGCGCAGGAGAACGAATCGCCGCACGGTTCTGATCGGCGTGGTGGCCACCGTTCTGGTCGGGGGCGCGATCACCGGCGGAATCCTGATGACGGCATCGGCCTCCGGACCGAGCGCGGGCACCTACCGGCTCGTGAACGCCGCCGACGGCCTGTGCCTCGCCGTATCGTCCGCCGACACGGCGAGCGGCGTACAGCTGAACCAGGCGACATGCGGCAACGCCGCCGACCGGACTTGGCAACTGGCCTCCTCCGACAACGGGTTCCTCGTGAAGGCCGCGCACAGCGGACTGTGTGCCGGAGTCGAGGACGCGTCGACGGCGGCGGGCACGGCAGTACAGCAGCAGACCTGCGACGACGGAACCTCGCAGGCGTGGAAGCTGACGCAGGTGGGGGACGCGTACCACCTGGTCAACGCCGAGAGCGGCAAGTGCCTGAACATCAAGGCCGGTAAGGCGCAGCAGAACTCCTGCGACAAGGCGCGCACCAAGAGCTGGACGCTGAAAGCGGTCAGGGACTGGTCCTCGCCGTCCGCTTCGGCGTCGCCCACACCCTCGCGCTCGACTTCGTCTCGGTCCCCGTCCCCGTCCGCATCGGCATCGGCGAGCAAGAGCGCAACCGCCTCCGCCTCCAAGTCCCCGAAGGTCACCGCCGCGCCCCCGCGCCCCGGCTCCGCCCTCGGGTCCTGGCCCGGCGCCACCGCGGGGAAGCCGGTGGCCTCCACCATCAACATCTCCGGCAGCTACGACGGCGGCCTGAAGCGCTTCTACGGCTCGGGCGCCCTCGGTGGCGACGGCCAGGACGAGGACCAGGACCCGGTCTTCGAGCTCGCCGACGGAGCCACGCTGAAGAACGTCATCCTCGGCGCCCCTGCCGCCGACGGCGTGCACTGCATGGGCAGCTGCACACTGCAGAACGTGTGGTGGGAGGACGTCGGCGAGGACGCGGCCACCTTCAAGGGCACCTCGTCCTCGGCCACGTACGTCGTCGTCGGCGGGGGCGCGAAGAAGGCGGACGACAAGGTGTTCCAGCACAACGGTGCCGGAACGCTGACCATCAAGAACTTCCAGGTCGCCGAGTTCGGCAAGCTCTACCGCTCGTGCGGCAACTGCGACACGCAGTACAAGCGCCACGTGGTGGTCAGCAACGTCAGGGCGACCAGCCCCGGCGAGGTACTCGTCGGCGTCAACGCCAACTACGGGGACACCGCCACCATCTCTGGCGTGACGATCGTCGGCGACAGCGGCAGGGAGATCACCATTTGCGAGCGCTTCCAGGGCAACAACACGGGTGCGGAGCCAGACAAACTCGGCAGCGGCCCGGACGGCACGTACTGCCGCTACAGCGCATCGGGCATCGCCTACAGATAACCCCACGACATCGTGAAGCGGCGTCCTCGCTCGGACGTGGCGCCGGGCCCGGCGGCCTGAAGACACCGAGCGGGCCTCCTTCCTGCCTGTTGAAGGAAACGGCGGTCTGTCGGCGGCGGCCGCGCCGGTTTGGAAGGCCCGGGCCACGGACTGGGGGAGCCGGTCAGGGTTTGACGGCCACTGCGCCGAACTGCGGGAGCGTGGCGGGGGAGTCGGACTCAGCGCGCCACCGCGCGCACGAGACGAGGCCCGGGGCGAGGAGGTCGAGGCCGTCGAAGAAGGCGGCGATCTCCGGGCGGCTGCGGGCGGTGATCGGCGGGGTGGCGTTCTCGTTCCAGAACTTCATGGCCGCGATCTGGCCCTCGCCGCCGAGGTCGGCGTCGGAAGTGGGGTGAGTCAGGACGAGACAGCTGCCGGAGGGAACCGCGGCCATGAGCTGGCGCACGATGTCGTGGGCCTGGCCGGTGTCGAGGACGAAGTTGAGGATGCCCAGCATCATGACCGCGACGGGCTGGTGGAGGTCGAGGGTCGCCGCGGAGCCCTGGATGATGGCGTCCGGGTGGTGGGCGTCGGCGTCGATGTAGGCGGTGGCTCCCTCGGGCGTGCTGGTCAGCAGGGAGGGGGCGTGGGCGAGCACGGTGGGGTCGTTGTCGACGTACACGATCCTCGACTCGGGCGCGATCCGCTGAGCGATCACGTGGGTGTTGTCCAGGGTCGGCAGTCCGGTGCCGATGTCCAGGAACTGCCGCACTCCGCGGTCGGCGGCCAGGAACTGGACCGCGCGGACCAAGAAGTCGCGGTCCGCGCGGGCCACCTCCCGGATCACCGGGAACATCGCGGCGACCTGGTCACCGACCTGCTGGTCGACCCGGTAGTTGTCCACCCCGCCTATCCAGTAGTTCCAGACCCGGGCATTGTGCGCCACCGCGGTATTGAGCCGCCCCGATTCGCCTGTCGGCTGCTGGGTCTCACTCACGTCTTCCCTGCCTTCCCCGCGCGCCCATCTGAGAGGTGTTCGGGCGCGCATGCGGCCGCCGCGGCGGCATGGATCGTCGCTGTCATTGTGCCGACCGTTGATCACGGTGTCCGGGGGTTCGACTGACCAGAGCCGGAATCCGAACCACCGCCCGCGTAAAGGCTGATGGGAGTGCAGGGCTCTCAGACGGGGAGTCCTGGGAGTCTGACGGCTGGACACGTGCCGGCAGGCGGGAAGACAACAGACGGAAGGCGGTGGCGCGCTCGTCGGGCGTCCGCGTGGGCCGCCGGCTGTGGACGCCACCGCGCAGGCGCACGTCACCTCGACGCGGGGCAGACCACCAACAGTTCGCCATCGCGGTCCTTGGCGCCGCCTGCCCAGCCTTCGTGGACGCCGGCCGCCATGTCCTCGGCCAGGCCGGGAGCCCAGGGGCACCGGCATGGCGGTGCAGTGAACGCCACCGGGACTTCGTCGCCTGCCATGGGCGCGCCGTGGTGAGGCGGGCGCATGGGCGGACGGACGGATGGGTGGACGGGCGGGGCACGGATCGGCGGTGAGGTGTCAGCGAGCGCTGTGACTCATGGACACCTGGCATTCGTGACGGCGACGGGCCAGGAGCCACCCCTCCCCAGCCGGTCCTCGTTTCCGGGCCGACGCTCGGCCTCAGCGATGGAGATCAAGGACGGGAGGCCCCTACGCTCTCGTGAGGAGGCTCTCATGAACTCACCGAGCAACAGTTCGCGCGCCGTCCCGGTCCTGCGCCGTACCCCCGAACCCGCCGACAGCGTCATCTGGGAGCCCAGTGAGCGCTGGGTGCGCGGCACGAAGGGCGAGGTCACCGTCGTCGACAGCCGCCGGCCGGTCCTGGTGTGGGAACCGGGCCGTCCAGTGCCGCTCTACGCGTTCCCGCACGAGGACGTCCGTACGGACCTGCTGCGGAAGACCGAGCGGCCCGCCACCCGGCGTCACGCCGGTGCGACACTCTTCTACGACCTCGAAGCCGGCGGTGAGACCATCCCCGGCGCGGCATGGACATACCCCGGCGAGAAGTTGGCCGCGTACATCTCCTTCGAGTGGTTCGGGCAGGACGTACTCGACCACTGGTACGAAGAGGAAGAGGAGATCTTCGTGCATCCGCGTGACCCCCACAAGCGGGTCGACGCGCTGTTGAGTTCCCGGCATGTCCAGGTCCAGATCGATGGCACCGTCGTCGCGGACACCCACACGCCGGTGCTCCTCTTCGAGACCCACCTACCCGTCCGGTACTACATCCCGCGCGAAGACGTCCGCCTCGACCTGTTGACCCCCGCAGATCACCAGACCCGCTGCCCCTACAAGGGCTTGGCAACCGGATACTGGTCGTGGGAGGGCAGCAATCCCCTGGCGAACATCGCGTGGAGCTATCCCGACCCGCTGCCGGCCGTGAGTGGCATCAAGGACCGGGTGGCCTTCTACAACGAAGCCGTCGACCTCATCGTCGACGAAGAACACCTGGAACGCCCAGTCACCGAATTCAGCAAGCCCCCGGCGAAATAAGCGCCGCCCCTGCCTGGCCCTGATGGTCGCCCTCGTCCGACCGGACCGCGTCGACGGCAGCCGAAGCGACGCTGCGTCAGGCCTGCGCTGCGGCGATCCCGGCGGCGAAGAAGAGATCAAGGTGACCTGACCAAGAAGAGATCAAAGGGCCAGGAACAGGTTCATATAGGCTGCACGCGCTGCCATTTGTAGCCCCGCACCTCCAGGAGAGTCTCTCAGTGACTGTAGCGATCGCTCAGCCCGAACCGGCCGTCCCGCCCTCCAATGAGACATCCGGAGAAGGAATGCCTCACGAGGCACCCGGAGAGGGAGCGTCGGCGGACGAGGCATTCTGGGACGAGCCCGGAGCATCCGGTGACGAGGTTCCGGCGGGCGCCGTGCATGACCTGGTGGCGCGCGACGCCCGCGACTTCGGGGTGTACGCGCGGACCGGTGGCTGGGCGTTCGCACTGAAGGTGGCGCGCAGTGTGCGGCCCGGCGGAGAGGCGGCGGGGGAGACGCCGAAGGTCTCCGCGAAAGCCTTCGCTGAGCTGGCCGGGTGCTCGGCGGAGCGGGTCATGCGCTACTACAAGGCGTGGGACAAGGCGGCCGACGACGGTCTCGTACCGCATTTCGAGGTGCTGGTCCCGGGTGAGGACATTGAGCTGCCGGACTCCGACGCGTGGCTGTCGTACTACACCTCCCGTTCCGGCGCCTCCTCCGAACGCGGCACCGCGATCGCGGCGGCGGCCGAGGCCGAGGGCATCCGGCCGACCAAGGCCCTGGAGGTCGCGGAGAACCCCACCGCGCTGCGGGCCGCGATCCTGGCCGACGCCTCCACCGCCAACGCGGCTCGGGCCGCGCTCCTCGACCGGCTCCAGGAGGATCCGGCCCTGCAGACCGAGCTGGCCCGCGACATCGCCCGCACCGACGACCTGAAGAAGGCGGTCGCCACTGAGGCCCAGGCCGCCAGCCGTATCGGGTACGTCCGCCAGATCGTTGAGAACGGCCAGGTCAAGACCCCGGCCGGGCAGACGATCGACGCCCCCGCCGAACTCCGCGCGGAGGCCGAGCGCCACCTGTCCCTCATCGACGAGCTGGACGACAGCGAGGACACCGGCGAGTGGGCCACCGACGCCTACGACACCGTGAAGGACCTTGTCGCCCAGACCATCCAGGCCAACCCGGAACTGCGCCTCCAGGAGCGCCGTACGAAGTTCTACAGCAGCCTGCAGAAGGCGACGAAGGTCTTCGAGGAGCTGACCTTCGACGACGCCGACGACCTCGACACCATCTACGAGGACGACATGCTCCAGCGTCTGGAGGAACTCCAGCAGGCCATCGCCACGTGCATCACAACCCTCCGGAAGGTAGCCCCGGGGCAGTGAGCCTGGGCGCGCAGCCCGCAAGGCCACAGCATCCGCGCGTTCACTCGGGTGAGGGGCACCTGGCTCCCTCGGTGCCGGACCACACTCGTGCCGGGGACAGCCAGTGGCCCGCACCGGGCCGCGGGTGGTGCTCGACGTGCTGCTGCGCAAGCTCCCCTCACTCGACCTTGCCTTGCGGCCGAGGACCTCGGCCGGGTGGAAGGGCTCGTGGGTGGTGGACTGACCGAGCTTTCGATGTGCTGGTTGACCCGGCCGACGGGGCCGCCCGGACCGCGCGGCGCCGCCGCCGCGGCCGGGCCGGCCGCGGCGACAACGGCTTGGGCGGTGCTCGCTCCGCGGGGGCGGCGCCGGCGGTGTGCGCCGGCGCCTTCTCCGTCAGGCCGTGACCGGTTCTTTCTGCTCCGGAGAGGTGTCGGCCGGAGCAGCCCCGGACGTCGTGTAGAAGACGGAGCTGCCCTGCTTGGTGCGAAGGACGCGGCCCTTGGCGACGAGTCCTTCCACTGTGGTGCGTACGACCTTGGGCTTGATGTCGCGCTCGGGGTGGGCCTGAGTCAGCCCGGTGCTGATTTCCGCTGCCGAACGTGGCTCGGGCTGCTGGCCGAGATAGCTGTGGATGAGCTCGACAAGGGTGGGCGTCGCCGCAGTCGTGGATGTCTTGGTGCCACCACTCTTGGCTGCCGTCTTCTTGGCCGTGGTCTTCTTGGCCTTCGTGGCAGGGGCCTTCTCCTGCCTGGCCGGCGTGGGCTCCGCCGAAGCCTGCTGCGGTACCGACGGAGCGGGCGTGACAGCCTCTTCCGAGTCCGGACCGGCTTCTGCGGGGCTCTTGTCGCTCAGTGTCTGCTGCAGGTTCACCAACAGGGCATGGTCACGCTGCAGTGCGTGCAACTGCTCCTGGAGTACGGTTACTTCGGCGCCGATACGTTCCTGTTCCTTGGCGTTGCGCTCAAGGTCCGCAGCCACCTGAGCGGCGTACTGCGTTTTGAGTTCCGTGGTCGCTGACTCGACTTCGGACATGGCAGTTACCTCTCCTCGTGCGTTGTGCGGTGCTGACGGCGGATCGTACTCGCATCATCCAGGCCATGATCTGCAATGTGCCAGGCTCCTCGCGGAGATCGGCGGCCTGGAACGCGACTGCTATGCGCGGTCTACGTACAGGGATGGCTGCGGGCAATGGTGTCAGCTGTCTGCGTCGCGCGGTGTCTCGATTTCAACCTTCAGGGTGAGTGTGAAGGCAGCCTGTCAGTTTGTGTCGAGGTAGGCAACCGACTGGTCACAGGCACACCTTCCTGGCGCGGCGCCCCGCGCCCCGCGTGCCGTATCGGGCAGTGGCCGGGAGTGGACCAACTGCTCGAGGAGATCCACCGACTGGTGCGGCGAATGGACACACATGCGGGACCTGTTTACGATCCTGCGAATCCTCGCCGTCGGCGGTGTGGCCTGTTCTGGGACGCGCTCGTCACGGGCGCCGTACGTACTCTTTGGGCAGGTGGTGGACGAGGGGCGGATGCCATGGCCATGACGGGACAGTCGTGCGCGGGATGCGTTGGGACCATGCGGGCACTTCGGGCGCGGTTACAACAGGTCTCGGAGAACCACTCCTTGGAGGGGATTTCCTCGTTGCGTGTGGACGGGGAGAAGGCCGCTGAAGGATCCTCCGGGAATGACCTGGTGGCTTTCTTCGAACAACAGGTCGCCGAGCGTGAACGCGACCTCGGACCCGACCACCCTGATGCTCTGCGCTCCCGCAACAACCTCGGGGGCGCCTGTCAGCAGGGCGGACTCGTCGATCGGGCCGTGTCGCTGTTCGAGCGGAACCTGGCTGACAGCGAACGCGTTCTGGGCCCCGACCATCCCGACACCCTCACCTGCCGAAACAACCTCGCGGGCGCATACGAAGCGGCAGGCGACCCGGCCCGCGCCATCCCGCTCTACAACCGCGCCCTGGCCGGCCGCGAGCGCTTCCTCGGCTCTGCCGACCTGCGCACCATGCTGTGCCGGGACAATCTCGCCCGCGCCCACGAACTGACGGGAGACCCGGCCCGTGCCGTCCCGCTCCATGAGCGGACCCTCACCGATCGCGAGCGCACCCTGGGCTCCGACCATCCCGACACCCTGCTGTCCCGCGGCAATCTCGCCTACGCGCAGCACGGGGCGCAGAGCCCGGAGCGGAGCGCGGAGCTGTTCGCGCATGCCCTGGTCGAAAGCGAACGTTGCCTTGGACCCGACCACTCCGCGACAAGGCTTGTCCGGGAACTGCTGACACATGTGCGGGGCGGCTGACCCGCCGAGAGCGGGACACGGATGAGGGCATAGACGGAGACAACCGCGTCGAAGAAGGCTCACGCCGGTCACACGGTGACCGGGTGTTTCGGCGGCCCACGTCTGGCCAGAGCGCACGGAGCGCCTCGTACCAGGCCGGACCAGGTCCCATGGAGGCCGGCTTGGTGACCAGTGCGGCGGCGTCGGTGACCGCGCGGCGCCACGCGGGGTGACACATGAGAGAACGCCTTTCGTCGATGTCGGCGTGCCCGTGTGTCACCCGGTTCACAGTGATGCTGTCTCCGATGCGGTCGCCCACGCGAACCCGTCCGGGTCGGTGAATGGCCCGGCATCGCCGGCGATCGTGAGGCGGTGCGATCCGCTGCCGTCGGGAGAGACGCCGACGACCTTGGCCAGGCCACGGCGCTTGTACAGCGCCAGCTTGACGGGACCCGACCCGGTGGCGAACTCGACGTACTTGCTGCCGTAGCTCTTCGCCACGGCGAGGCCGCGGTCGACGTAGAACCGTTTGCTCTCGGCCATGTCCGCGACTCCCAGCAGGAGCACGATCTCGTCGATCTGCCGGGTGGCCGGGCCGGTGTCCTTCTTCGACGACGATGCGACCTGCCAGATCGTCCCGTCAGGGGCCTGTACGACGCCCCCGTAGCCCCAAAGCGATTTGGTGGCGGGCTTCAGCGTGGCGGCGCCGGCGTCCACGGCGGCGTCGATGAGGGCGTTGACGTTGGCCGGCTGGGACACCACGAGTGACAGCGTGAACCCGCGGAAGCCGGTTGTCGGTGCCTCCGAGGCCCGCAGGCGTATCTGACTGCCCAGGCCGAAGGCGGTGGTGTAGAAGCGGTTGGCGACGGTGGGGTCGGCCACCTCAAGGGTGACGGATTCGATGGAAGTCATGAAGATGACGCTAGTCGCGGCTCCGAGACCCGCGCTTCTCGATTCCTGACCAGAAGGAAGACCAGCAGAGCGCCGCCCGGCACCCGAAGACGCTCGCCGTACGGCTGCCCGACCGACGAAGTCCTCGACAACTGCGGGAAGTTCACCGACAAGCAGTTCGCCGGCAAGCAGTTCGCCGAGACGAGACGGCAGGGGCCTTGCCGGAACACTCCGGCAAGGCCCCTGCCCGTACCCCGGTAGCGGTCTTCAGACGCCCGCGGGCGAACGCTCCGGCTCCTCCTCCGGTGCCTCGGCGAGCCCGACCCGCGCGTGAATCCTGCGCAGCCCGGCCGGGGCGTACCAAGCGGACCGGCCCAGCACGCGCATCGCCGCGGGCACCAGCACGCCGCGCACGGCGACCGCGTCGATGACGATGGCGAGGCCGCTGCCGAGCCCGAACATCATCAGGAAGCTGATGTCGCTGGTGCCGAAGGCGAAGAACGAGACCGCGAGGAGTCCGGCCGCCATGGTGACCAGCCGTCCCGTCCGGGCCAGACCCTGGGTCACCGCGGTGTGCCGGTCGGCGCCCGCGTCGTGCAGCTCCTTCATCCGGCTGGTCACGAAGACCTCGTAGTCCATAGAGAGGCCGAAGGCGACACAGAACATCAGCACGGTCATCGAGGTGTCCATCGGTTGTGGGGTGAAGCCGAGGAAGGAGGCCAGATGACCGTCCTGGAAGATCCACACCATCGTGCCGATCGCCGCGGCCATGGACACGGCGTTGAGCAGCAGGGCGCGCAGCGGCTGGACGACGCTGCCGGTGAACAGGAAGAGCAGCACGAAGGTGGTGACGACGATCAGCCCGATGGCGATGGGGAGCCGTACCCCGATGGAGTGCTTGGAGTCGACGAGCCGTGCGTCCTCACCGCCGACCAGCGTCTCGGTGCCGGCCGGGGGATCCACGGCGCGGACGGAGCGCACCAGTTCCTGGGCCGCGTCCGACTTGGGTGCGAGGTCGCTGACGACCACGAGCCGCTGGGCGTCGGGCCGTCCGAGCGTCGGGTTGGCGGGGCCCGCCGCGGTGCCCGAGCGGTAACTGCCCTCGCTGGAGTCGACCCGGGTCACCCCGTCGAGGGCCGAGAGGTCACTGGCGTACGAGGAGAGCGGGGCGGCGGCCACGGCTCCGGTGGTGACCACCTGGATCGCGCCGTTGTCGTTTCCGGGGAACTCCTGCTGCATCTGTGTGGCGACCTGGCGGCTGCCGGCGTCCTCGGGCAGCACCCGCTCGTCCGGAGTGCCGAAGGTGACGCCGAGCAGCGGGCTCGCGGCGAGCAGCAGTACCGCGAGGACCGGGAGCGCGGTGAGCGCCGGCCGTCGCATGACCAGGCCCGCGAGCCGGCCCCAGAAGGGGGCGTCGGCCCGGCGTACGGCCGCTGCCCCGGGCAGCCGGCCCTTGTTGACCCGGTGCCCGAGGACCGCGAGCAGCGGGGGTATGACGAAGAGGGCGGCCAGCACGGCGACCACGACGACGCCGATGCCCGCGTAGGCGAACGAGCGCAGGAAGAACGGCGGGAAGATCAGCAGTGTGGCCAGCGCCGCTGCCACGGTGGCGGCGGCGAAGACGATGGTGCGGCCCGCTGTCCGCACGGTGGTGCGCAGTGCGTCGGGCACCTCGGCGCCGCTCGCGAGCTGCTCACGGAAGCGGCTCACCAGCAGCAGTGCGTAGTCGATGCCGAGGCCGAGCCCCAGCGCGGTGGTGAGGTTGATGGAGAAGACCGAGACATCGGTGACGCTGCCCAGGACGTACAGCTCGGCGAAGGTCCCGACGATGGCGATCAGCCCGATGATCAGCGGAAGCAGCGCGGCGACGACGCTGCCGAAGACGAGCACCAGCAGCACCAGGGTGACCGGCACGGCGATCGCCTCCGCCACCGCGAGGTCCGCGGCGACCTGTGAGGAGACGTCGTTGCCGACGGCCGCCGAACCGCCGGCCTGCACGCTCACTCCGTCCCGCTCCCCGGCGTACTCGTCGATCAGACCCTCGGCGAGCTTGTCGCGCTCGCTCTCGGGGCCGTCGACATGCGCGAGGACGAGCGCCTTGTCGCCGGCCCTGGAGGTGAGGGCGGAGCTTCCGGTGCCCCAGTAGGAGACGACATTGGTGACATCGGGATCGTTCTTGAGGCCGTCCGTGAGCGTCCTGCCCCGCTCCTCGACGGCGGGGGAGTCCAGGGCGCCTCCGTCGGTGGGTTTCACCAGCAGGACCAGGTCGGTTGCTCCGCCGAACCGGTCGTCGATGACGGACTGCGCGCGGCTGGACGGGGCGTCCGGATCGTCGAAGCCACCGCCCTGCAGCTTGCCGAACGCGCCGAAACCGACGACTGCCATGGCCACCACGGCCACGGCCGCGAGTACGAGCATGAGCCTGGCCCTGCGCAGGGCCAGCTCCGCTATCCATGTCAGCATGGTCGTCACCCCTTCGATGTTTACACCGTTGACATCGACTCTGGCAGGTGGTGTTAACGCTGTCAACATCGGGCAGGATGAAGGTATGGCAACGACCTCGGGGACCAAGGCTGGCTACCACCACGGCGATCTGCGCAACGCTCTCGTCGCCGCGGCTGTCGACCTGGCGAGCGAGGGTGGCCCCGAGCGGGTCGTCCTGCGCGAGGCCGCCCGCCGGGTGGGCGTCTCGCCCACCGCCGCATACCGTCACTTCGACGGCCAGGGCGACCTGCTGCACGCCGTGAAGGTCCGTGGCCAGACGGCGCTCGCCGACTTCATGGCGGCGTTCGTGGCCAAGGTGCCCGATGTCGGCGATCCGGGCGAGGCCGCCGTGTTGCGCCTCAGTGCGCTGGGCCGGGGCTATATCCGTTTCGCGCTCGAACGCCCCGGACTCTTCCGCGCCGCCTTCTGCCGCATCCCCGACGAACCCGGCGAGCCCACGGCCTGGGCCGGGGTCTCCCCAGCCGGCCCCGAACCGCAGTACAGCGCGTTCAACCTGCTCACCGCGACGCTCGACGAAGTGGTCGCGACCGGCCGGATGCCCGCTGAAAACCGGCCGGGCGCCGAGGGTACGGCCTGGGCCACGGTGCACGGTCTCGCCCTGCTGATGCTCGACGGTCCGCTGGCCCGGCTCTCCGTCGAACAGCGGGACGCCATGGTGGAGCGGTCCCTCGCGACCCTCACAGCCGGCCTCACCGCTGGGGGCGACCTTCACGGGCTTCACGGGCGGCCGGGCGAGTAGATCTCGTGAGACCGCCGACTCGGGCCCGCCTCGGGTGGGTTGGCGTGGACCGACGTGTCCTTGTGGTGCGGGGAGCACGCCGGCCGCGGCGGGCACTGCCGGGTGACTGGCAACGGTGGCTCGGTCTTGGTCTGTCGGCCGCTGATGAGTGTTCGTGCTGCCGTCGGAGCGGTGGGCGTATTCCGTAAGAGGGCTCCGCGTTCGCCGCCTGAGGCTGAGGCTGCTCGGGGGCGATGAACTCGCCACGGTTCGCGTCGCCCGCCGGACTGTTGCCGCGCTGCACCGGATATCGGGTGACCGGATGTCCAGTGGCCTTCGGTGGTGCCGAGCCGCAAGGCGGTCAGTTTCTTCACGCCTGCCGACGGTCCTCCACGCCGGCGAGGGAGTGGGTACCCGGCGGAGAGAACGCAATGCTTCCCCTCTCAGGCCGGTCGGCCTGAGGGCGAAGATGATGCCGACGATCTCCCGGTTGGTTCAGGTGCCGGTCGACGGTGAGGCACTCGGCGGCGATCTCGTGGTGCCGACGTCGGCCCGGGCGGTCGTCCTGTTCGGCGCCGGAACCGGCGCGGCCGCGGCGCTGGTGGCCGCCGCGCACCGGCCGGCACGCGTACTCACCGTCGTCTCCCGGGGCGGGCGGCCGGACGGCTGTGCGGGGACGCATTGGCCTGCCGGGGTTGATGCCGACCCGCGGGCCTCAACGCTCCCTCCCCGTCGACGCCGATAAGAGCCCGCGGGCACCGGAGAGGCCGCGGGTACCGGAGAGGCCGCGGGTACCCGGGGACGCTGACGATGCGGGTCAGCTTCGTCGGTCGTTCGCGTACGTCGGTGAGACCCGGCTTTCTACCGGGTACTCGGCGGATTCGACGGCGTGTACCGCGTGTCCCGCACAGCAGTCGCGTACGCCGACCTGCGCGCACCCCGTACGGAAAGGACGTGAGTACCGTGCAGCACGACGAACTCATCGGGAAGGTACAGGCACTCGCCCAGCTCCCGGATCGAGGCTCCGCCGAGCACACGACCCGGGCCGTGCTCACCACGCTCGCCGAGCGCGTACCGCCGGGGCTCGCCGACCACTTGGCCGCGCAGCTGTCACCGGGGCTCGCCGAGTCCATCACAGCGACAACCGATGAGGCCGAGAGGGCCGGCGCGGGCCACGGCCATGCCGAACGCTTCGACCTGACCGCATTCGCGGGCCGCGTCGCCGCACGCGTCGGCACCACCGAGGAAGCCGCCATTCAGCAGTCCGCCTCCGTCCTGGAGGTCCTCGATGCGGCCGTCACCCCCGAGATAATGGAGAAGGTGGCGGCAGCACTACCGGCGGACATTCGCGAACTGCTCCCCATCAGCCGAGCCGACGATTCAGGAACCTGACGCCGCTCGGGCCGCCCTCCAGCCGGCGGTTCAACCGGGCCCGCGGCTCTTGCAAAGAACGGACTTGCACGCACACAGCACAGTACGGAGTGGGGGTGGCCCTCGGTGGGAGCCCGTGGAGGGCCTGGAGGCCGTGGAGGGCTACCGGCCTCCGGACGACGAGACGGTGATGGCCGCCGAAGGATGGACCGCGCCGACGGCTGAACCGCGCGACATCGGCGAGGCCTCGTTCGGACCGGCCCAGCCCTTGGCCGAGACCGTTCACGGACCGGACGACCGCGTCCGGATCACGGACACCTCGGCCTACCCGTGGCGCGCGACCTGATCCCTGCCCGTCACGGCCGCCGACAACTCCCGCTGGACAGGCAGCGGATGGTTCATCGGGCCGCACACGCTCGTGACCGCCGGCCACGTGCTGTACATCAAGGACAGCGGCGTGCCGGGACGTGACGGCCGGGTCAAGAGCATCCAGGTCATGCCCGGCCGCAACGGCACCACGCCGCCGTTCGATTCCGTCACGAGCACCAATTGCCGTTCGGTACTTGGCTGGACGAACTCCGGAGACGAGAACTACGACTACGGCGCGATCGTCATCCCTACCGAACTCGGCTCCATCACCGGCTGGTTCGGCTTCGGGGCATGGCCGGACGCCGACCTGCTGAAGACCACCGGCAACATCGCCGGCTACCCGGGCGACAAGCCCCCGAGCACCCTCTGGTACGACAGCCGGGGCATCAGCGCGGTGAACCCGCTGAAGGTGCACATCGACATCGACACCGCCGGCGGCCAGAGCGGCAGCGCCGTCTACCGCATCATCAACGGAAGCCGCTACGCCTTCGCCGTCCACGCCTACGGCGGAGCGACGACGAACTCCGGAACCAGGATCACCACCCAGGTCTATGACAACCTGGTGGCCTGGAAGGCATGACTCCGGCAGACACCTGGAGACGACGACCGTGCCACGCGGCGACGACACCATCTGCCTGATCACGGGAGTAGTCCGCGACGCGAGCGGCGCACCGGTCCCGGACGCCCGCGTCTACCTGACCGCGGGCCCGGGACCGTACCCCGACATCGCCGCCCTCACCGACACCGCCGGCACCTTCACCCTCTCGGTCCGCACCGAGAGCGACTACACCCTCCAGTGCAGGATCCCGGGCCTGCTCCAGTCCTACTCATACGCCGCGGCGACGATCCGCGCGACGACCCCGGCTTTGCCCGCTCGAGACCGTCGGCGAATGGGCCGACATGCGCCTGCAACGCATCGACCAACTCGGTGGCGCCCGTAGCCGCGCCGTGCAGTTCGTCATCGACGAGAGTGCCCTGTACCGGCCTATCGGCGGTCACGCGGTACTCGTCGACCAGCTCGAGCACCTGCTCACCGTGGCCGCCCTGCGGCCGTCCTTCACGGTGCAGGTCCTGCCGCAGGGCATCAAGGCCCACCCCGGGCTCGCCGCCTCCACCCTGTACCGGGCGGCTGGCCAACGGGCGGTGTTCGTCGAGTCGTTGACGTCCTCGGAGATCACGACCCGGCCGGACGATGTTGCCGCCTACAGTTCGGCATGGGACAGGTTGCTGAGCCTGGCGTTGCCGCCTGATCGGTCCCTCGATCTGATCGACGCTACGAGGGAGACGCTGTGCCGGAGACCCTGGGCGAGTCCTTGATCTGGACGAAGTCCACGTACACGGGCACTGCCTCGTGCGTGGAGTGGGCGTGGCCCGCGGCGGGCGTCCTGGTGAGGGACTCCAAGTGGCCAGCAGGCGCCCGTGTGCGGCTCACTGAGGGCAGCTGGCAGGGCTTCGTCGACTGGGTGAAGACTGCAGGTTGAACGACAGAAGGCCCCCGCCTCGACTGGCCGAGGACGGGGGCCTTTCGCATGTTCGCCGTGGCGCGCCCGCGGGTCGAGGCAGGACGGTCATACACTCCGCGGCATGGAGGGATGGAATTTCTGGTGGGGCATCGCGGCGTTCTTCCTCGGCGGTCTGGCGACGCAGCTGAATGGATGGCTCGCGTACAAGCGGCAGCGCACTGAGAGAGCCGAGGACGCTGCGGAGGCTGCCAAGCAGCGGCGCGATGAGTTCGAGCTGCAGCACCTGATCGAAACCAATCAGAAGCTCCACGACTACAGGGAGCTGTTCCTGAACTTCACCACTGCAGTCCGCAGGGAGCGTGAGGCTCATGAGCAGGGGCGGCCCACGCCGGACGATGACCTCACCGCAGCGAACGAGGCGCTCGAAGCCTCCGAGAGCGCCCTACACGGCCACGTCGGCTTCATCCTCGATGACACGGTGCGGGATTTAGTCCGGCAGGCAATGACAGCTATTGACCTCGCCATGGCCGACGCGCTGACGGCAGACGAGGTCAACTTCGGAACCGTAGGGTCGGCTGTCAACGAGGCCTTTGATGCCCTGAGCAGGCGCGTCCGAAGCCTGTACGCCGGCCAACCAGGACCGCGCTGAGGCCCCTTGCACGGTCACCGCGACCGAGCAGGGGGCCCTTTCGTGTTTGTAGGGCCATCACATGGCAAGGGCCCTGCCCCATACCCTGGCAGTGGTGAGCTGTACAGGAGAGGGGCAAGGCCCGTGACGTCTTCAGATGCTACCCCGGACCCGTTCGCCGAACCGGTGGCGTTCGGACAGAGAATGCAGATCCTCCGCCAGCGACGCGGCATGAGCCGCCCCGTCCTCGCCGGCCTACTCGGCAAGTCCCCGTCGTGGGTCAAGCAAGTCGAGGCCGGACAGATCCAGGTACCGAAACTGCCCGTGATCCTGCGCATCGCGGAAGCCCTCCGCGTCCGCGACCTCGCCGACCTCACCGGCGACCAGTCCATGCACGTCGACCTGTTCATCGGCCCCCGCCACTCCTGCCTGCCCGCCGTCCGCGCAGCCGTCGACGCCTTCCCGCTCACCGTCGACTGGCAGGCGCCTCCGGCCGAGCACCTGCAGCACAGGCTGGCCCGAGCATGGGCCGCCCGCCATGAGGCACCAAACCACCGTGAAGTCGTGGGCCGGCTGCTGCCGGATCTGATCCGGGACGCTCAACTCGCGGTCCGTCAGGCAGAAACGGGCGCCGAGCGACGCACTGCCCAAGCCGTGCTCTCCGAGGTGTACAGCCTCAGTCAGTTCTTCGTGGCCTACCAGCCCGACTCGGCGCTGCTGTGGCGTGTCGCCGAGCGCGGCATGGTGGCCGCCCAGGACAGCGAGGACCCGCACGCCATCGGCGTAGCCGCGTGGCTGACCGCGCAGGCCCACCGCGACAGCGGCCCGAACCACTTCGACGCGGCGGACGCCGTCACACGGGAAGCCCTGCGCTACCTCGAACCCCTGCTCCCCGACGCCGACGAGAAGGTGTTGGCGATCGCCGGAGCCCTGCAGTTCGAGGCCGGCTACACGGCGGCCCGCCGCGGCGAGAACGGCACGGCGTGGGGCTGGTGGGAGAAGGCGGAGAAGACCGCGAAGAAGATGCCCGCCGCCTACTTCCATCCGGTCACCAGCTTCGGGCAGGCCATCATGGGCGCCCACGCCGTCACCGTGGCGGTCGAGCTGCACCAGGGCGGGGAGTCCGTGCGGCAGGCAGCGAAGGCGGACAAGAGCGTCATCAAGTCGCGGCCCCGTCGCGCCCGGCACCGCATCGAAGAGGCCCGCGGATACCAGCTCGACGGGCAGCCCGACGTGGCGCTCGCGACGCTGGACAAGGCGCACGAGGCCGCGCCGGAGACCATCAAGTACAACGGGTACGCCCGCCGGATCGTGCTGGAGGAGACCGAGTCGAAGCGGCCGGAGCGCAGGCGTCGCGCCTCTGAACTCGCGGTGAAGCTGGGTCTGTTGGCCGCGTAGCCGTCGCACATGTGAGCGAGGGGCAGGATTCCTGCCCCTTCCCAACTCCCGGCGCTCCTACCGTCAGTGACACAACGATCACTGAAGTCGGGGAGCGCGTATGGCCAGCGGCAGGACAACCCAGGAACCGCCGGCAGCCACAGCACCGCCGGACATTGAGACGATGCGCGAGACCGCCGATCGTCTGCTCGGCCCGGACGCTGGCGCGGATGCCCTCCCGCCGACTGCCGACGAAGTGGACACGCTCACCCGCACAATGCGCGGCCAGCTCGAGCTACTCATGCCCGACGTCGAACGCGCAGTCGGGGGTCGACCCAAGAACGTGGCGCAGTACTGCGCACTGGCGTGCGTTGGCGAGGCCCGGGGAAAACTGAGCACTGAACCGGGCCCTGGAACATCCAGGGCGGTCGCCTACGCGCGGCGCCTGGCCCGCGTCCTGAACGCCCTGTGTGACCACTACGAGCGACTCGACGCCGAGCACGGGTGACGCGGACCCCCGCCCGTCCTCGTACCCCGTGAGCTCTGAGGGCGGGCGGGATCAAACCCACGTCAGGCTCCCTTCACGCGGTCGCCGCGCCCGTCCCGATGGCGGGCGACGTGGGACCCCGGCCGGGCATGTCCACCGGTCGAGGCCAGCGCCTCACCGTCGATGGCGGGGCGACGCGATCCGGCTGACGTTGTAGTAGTAGACGAGGTCATCGTGGCTAATCAGGATCGTTCCTCCCTTCCTTTCCTGACTGTGTGGGTATTCGGCGGCAATCCTCCGGCGGACCGTGTCGACGCTGCAGTGGAGCAGCCAGGCGGCTTCACGGAGGCTGAAGTACGGGGCGTTGAGGTCCGCCGGTCTGGTGGGGGTCCGGGGGGACTGCTTGATCGCCGGCATTCCTAAGCGCCTCCGCAATGGGTTGCCGGTAGACGTCTGGGGATGCGGGGCTCCGGGGGGCGCGCATCCTGGGCGCGCTCCGGGTCGGGCGCTATGGCCGCTGGTACTGGTCTTCGAGGTAGGCGTCGAGGTCGGCGATGCGGTAGGCGATGTGCCGGCCGATCTTGAAGCCGGTGGGGCCTTTCCCTAGCAGGCGCCACTTCCGTAGCGTCGTGAGCTTTAGGCCGAGGTAAGGGGCGGAGCCCTCGATCCGCAGGCAGCCCGCAGGCGCCTTCTGCTTGATGCGCGTTCGGATAGGCACTGGGCTACTCGCTTCTACGTGGTCCTGTGGGGCGCGGCTCGGCCGGGCGGGAGTCGTGGGCGCGCTCTTCGTCGTCGGCGTCGAGCGCGGTCTTCTTGTGCGCGTCAATGTCGGCTATCGCGTAGACGAGCCGGCCGCGGTAGCGCTTGGCCTTGGGGCCCTTGTCGAGCTGGCGGTAGTTCCAGAGCGTCCGGCGGCTGAGGCCGAGCCTGCGGGCTGCTTCGTCGCTCCAGACATAGCCGTCGGGCGGCGGCGGGGGGCCTTCCTTCGGGAGGCGGGGCATCGGGTCATTCCTTCAGGTCTTGGCGCCGCGTGAAGGGCTGGACCGTGAACTGCTCCGAGACGGCCCGGATGTTGATCCCGGAGAACCAGATCTTGTTGCCGTTGTTCACGTGGGGGATCTCGCGGGAAAAAGCCATCAGGCTGAGCTTGCGAGCGCTGAAGGGGAGCCAGATCTCAGCCTCGGTGGGCTGGAAGTGGAAGAGCTCTCCCTCGGGGGTGCCGGGGGTAGGGATGCCGTCCCGGACCGGAGGAAGCTTGCGGGGGCCACGGCTACTCCCGTCGATGAACACGCTGGAGTGGCTCAGGCGGCCGGCTTTCATGGATCTGCTGCGCGTCCGGGGCGGGGCCCGTCTGGATGGCCACGCCAGGCGGCCTTCCGGCCGACATTCGAGGACCACGGGCCATCGCTGCGGCCGGAGCGCTTCTGCTTCTGGCGGTCCTTGTAGAGGGTTTCGATGGTCCGGCCGCTGAGGCGGGATGCCTCGATGGCCTGCATGACGAGCCGCGCTCGGGCCGGCCGCCTTCGATCCTCCTCGACCAGGTCGAGGAGGTCATCGTGGCCACCCTGGAGTCGGTCCCGGGCCAGGACACACCGTTTTGCGATGAACCGGGCCCGCCAGCGGTCCACGGTCGACCTGTCGATACCGAGGTCGGCCGCGGCCTGCTGGTTCGTCCCGCCTTCCGCGCAACGCAGCACGATCTTGGCTCGCAACGCGAGGAACTGGGCGGTCTTCGCCCGCCGCGCCCACTGCGTCAACTGCCTGCGCTCAGCATCGTCGAGGACCAGGTCGGCCTTCGGCCGGCCAATCCAGCCGGCGTCCTCAAGCCCCGCCATCCGCTCCGCGGCGAAAGCCCGACGCCACTTGCCCACCGTCTTGGCCTGGACACCGACGACTCGCGCCACACCCGCGTTTGACATGCCGTCAGCGCACGCCAGGATGATGCGGGCCTTCTCGGCCGAGCGCCGGTGCGGTAATTGCGTCCGGCGCACCAACTCAGCGCGCTCAGCCTCGGACAGCGTGATCTCCACAGCAGAAGGCCCGGGATACGACATGCCAACAGGGTAGTAACTAATCCTCAGGATTTCTGGCGCATCACACTAGTAGGAGGATCGAGGACGCCAGGCACCGATTGGCATCCGCATCGATGGCGCCGCCGGAAGGCCCTGATGAGCGTCCTTGAGTTCATCGCCTCGCTGAAGTGGCCTCTCACTGTCGTGGTCCTCGCGTTGCTGGCCGCTCGAATGCTGACGCGCACCCCCGAGCTCAACAAAGATGCCCGGAGGATGTTCGGCAACAAAAACGTCCGCCTCAATATTGCTGGCCAAGAGATCGAGATGACGCACGCAGCAGTGAATGATTCTGTAGCCGCTGCCGCTCAAACCGATCAAGACCTGATTCAGCGGGCAGGTGCCATGCCGCCTGAAGACCAGCGAAACATCGTGCAGATACGCAGAGAAGCAATCGAGGATGTGATGCGCGGCGGCGCTCAATGGGGCTGGGATGCCGCCAAGGCAGGCTTTGAGGAGCCCCCCAAGTTGAAGATCAAATGGACGGCGGAGGGCGAACCTAAGATTGTCCTAGCCTCTGTGCTCGATGCAGGCTTGGAGTCAAGGTTCGCCCACCTAGCGATTAAAGCGCTGACTTGGGGTTCCCAGTCGCCAGCTCCAGCAGCAGTTCGATCTCCGCCGACAAGCGAAGAAGCCGATTCGCCATGAGGAGGCTGGCAGGCCTCATCCGGTTCATCGGTGATGATCTTTACGGGGTAGGCGTCGTTGCCGGTGTGGCGTGAGGCGGCGATGTATTTGCACGACACCCCCGCCGTCGTTGTGGCTGCGGGGGCGCAGTTTTACCTGCGAGCTTTGGTCCCTTCGAAGATGACGAGGAAGGGAGATATGAAGCCCGAGGCTTCAATGGGAGTTACGTGGCCGAGAATGACGAGCGTGACGCCAGCGAGAAGCGCTGCGCAGTACATGAGCACGTTGGCTGGAGGACTCGGCCCTTGGATGGGCGGTTCATCTTTGGGCATACTCCTATGGACTCCTGACTCTCGTTGAGGGCTGGTGGTGTCGGAGGGGCATCCGCGTCGTTTTCGCAGGCGCTGCGGGTGCCCTCCCCTTTGGGAGTCTCTTTCCGCGCTAGAGGAACGCTACTCGTCAAGTGGTCGAGAACAACCACACCCAGATCAGATATGCTCGGAAATGAAAAGATAACGAAAGGCCCGGTGAGGTCGATATGGCGGCCCGCGTCACCTCGCGGGCGTACTCAGGCGTCTGCTGGAGCCCCGGGACCACGGAGTTCTCCAGCGTGCGCATCGCGCTGGCCTGCGACTCCGGGCTGTCGAAGAACAGATATGCGGATACATCCCGGCCGGGGCGCCTCCTCACCAACAAGGGTCACAGGATGGCCACACGGGCAATACGGCCCTCCGGCACAGCGCATGATGCTGCATCACATCAGCACCACCAGGGGGAATTATGCGCACAGCGATAAGGGCCGGGGTCGTCGCGGGGCTGCTACTGCTTACCGCCTGCGGCAAGTCCGAAGCGGAGATCCAAGCTGACTGCGAGAAGGCTCTGGACAAGACCTCGACCAAGACCAACCGGCCCGACGCCTGTAAGGAACTCAGCCAAGAGGACTACGACACCCTCCTGATGGCCTGGGTCATGCAGACCCCGGACGATCGCCTGGCCGAGGGAGGAGCCACGGCCCGCGTCGGCACACCCAGTCCGGTGGAACTCCGGGTGGCGTGACCGCTGCTATGCGGCAGGCCGTGGAGCGGTCCGTCACGCGAGCGGGGTCCGAGGGCCGGCGTGCCCGGCGTGGGGGTCCGCCGGGCCGATGGCGCGCTGCCCCTCGGGTGAGGTCGCACAGGCGTCGAGGGACGGCATGCTGTGGCTCGGGCAGACGGCGGCCATGTAGCAGATGTGCGCGAGGAGTTCGGGAACAGCGTTGGCGACCCTGCCGACCAAGAGGCCGCCCATGCTGTGCCCGACAAGCGCCACAGGACCGCCGAGCCGTGCTGCCCGGCGTGCGGCGTTGTTGACGCGCCGCTCGAAGTCGAAGACCCCACGAGTCCACGCCGCGGAAAGCGATCCGGGCGACGCGTGACCGTGCTGAACCGCTCGCCATGGTGGACCTGCGCAATAGGCATGTCCCTTGCTCCGCAACACATTTCCCTCGCCCCACAGCAGCGGTCGGCTCAAACGTCCGTCGAGTTCCGGCCCGATGCGGTGTTCTGGATCACGGGTTCCGGATTGAGTGTGCGGCAGGGGTAATTTCCGTACCTCATCGTGACGACCGAACCGCAGATGCGAGGATGAGGCCCGTCATGATCGTTGGGTGGTGTTCCCGCACGGTTCGGGCCGCGGTGTTCGCGGCCGTCTGCGTGCTGCTCGCCGCCCTGGGCCACGTGATGATGTCCGGCAGCCGGGTGCCCTGGTGGGCGCTGGCGGCCGGTGCCGTGGTGACGGGTACGGCGGGTTGGTGCCTGGCCGACCGAGAGCGTGGGCTTCCGCTGATCGTGTCCGTCGTGGTCGCCGCACAGACAGCGCTCCACTCGGCGTTCTCCCTGGCGCAGTCCGGCGCGCCCTCATCGGTTTGGGGGGCAGCGGCGTCAGTGTCTGGGGACATGGCCTCGATGGACATGGGTTCCACGGGCCGCGGCATGGGTTCCATGATGATGAGCACCGTGCCGACGGATTCCATGGACATGGGGCGCATGGACCACACCGGCCACGCCACGGGTAGTACATCGTCGTTCGGGATGCTGTGCGCCCACCTGCTGGCCGCGTTGTTGTGCGGCCTGTGGCTCGCGTACGGGGAGCGCGCCGCCTTCCGCATTCTGCGGGCCGTGGCCGGCTGGCTGGCCTCGCCGCTGCGGCTGTTGTTGCATGCCTTGCCCGCGCCTGCGCACCGTCCCCGCATCCGCGTGCGCCGCCGCTCGGACCGGATTCCGCGGCGACTCCTGCTCGTCCATGTGATCACTTCGCGGGGGCCGCCCGTGGGGACCGCTGTCGTCTGACGACAGCCGGCATCCCGAGGCAGCCCCTGCGCGCCTCGGGTTTCGGCCGTACCTGCTCGTACGGCCGTACCCCACTCGCCGGACCGCCCCGCTCACGCGCGGGTGCCGGATCCAGGATGACCTGAGAAGGACACCAGGTGACCACTCCTGCCCTGCCCACCTCACGCGAGAAGACGGCGTCGGCCGACGACATGACAACGGCCTGGGCACTCGCCGCCCGCGGTGGTGACCCGGAGGCCGTCGAGCAGTTTGTCCGCGCCCTGCACCGTGACGTCGTGCGCTACGTAGCCCATCTTTCCGCGGACCCTCAGGCCGCCGATGACCTGGCCCAGGACACGTTCCTGCGGGCGCTCGGCAGCCTGCACCGGTTCGAGGGCCGTTGCTCGGCCCGGGCGTGGCTGCTGGCCATCGCACGGTGTGCGGTGATCGACAGCTTCCGGTACGCCGCCGCCCGGCCGCGGCTGTCCGATGCGGAGGACTGGCAGTTGGCGGTCGAGCGCGCTCAGCCGCACGACCTGCCCGGCTTCGACGACGGCATCGCGCTCCTCGACCTGCTGGCGGCGCTGCCCGACGAACGCCGTGAGGCGTTCACCCTGACCCAGCTGCTGGGCCTGCCGTACGCGGAGGCGGCCGAACTCAGCGACTGCCCCGTCGGCACCGTCCGCTCCCGCGTGGCCCGCGCCCGCATGACCCTTCTGGGCCTGCTGGCCGAGGCCGAGGAGCCCTGCCCGGATCGGGGAGTGACGGAGCAGGTCGGCCGAGGCCGCTCGGCGGCGGCCGCCCTGGCTGCCTGAGGCGAGGGGCTGGGGACCACCGGCCGGGCCCAGCCCTCATCACCGTCGACCGGGAGATCCGCTCCAAGCGGTCTTGGTTGAGTTCGGCGCGGTACCACGGCGCGGTACCGCGCCGCGTAAGGGGGGCGGGGCTGTGACATATGCGGCTCCGCCGCGAGGGGGGTACCCCGCTCATGGGGTCCCCCTCGAGCGAAGCCGAGCGTGGGGGAGAAGTCGAGAGTGGGGGAGCGACCAGCCCCCCCCACCGGCCCGCGCACGCGGCGGAGCCGCCTGTCGACACAGCATCACCGTTCTTCCAGCGGAGCGCTTGGCACGACTCCTCCAGGTAAGCGCGCGCCGGCGCACCGGCGCGCGCGAACCAGTCGGCGAGTACGGCGATCTCGTCCGGCGTGCAGTCCGTGAAGAGCTCGGAGAGGAGCCCGTGGTACGGCCCGTGAACGGCGGGCACTCGCTCGGCAGCGGCCGGGACGGCTGCGACGCGCACCCGGCGCCGGTCCGCGGGACCCGCCTGCCGGGTCACGAACCCGCCGCGCTCCAGGTGGTTGAGGATGCCGGCCACCGCCCCTGTCGTGACGTGTGCGCGCTCGGCCAGGTCGCCTCCGGTGACCGGTGAGTCCCGGCCTCCAGGATGTACGCGAAGCAGATGAGGTCCGTGACGCTCAGAGCCAGGTTCCGGGCGAACTCCTGCCGGCCGACGATGCTCGTCGCGATGAGGTCGTCCATCGCACTGAACGCGTCCGAGGCGGAGGCTGCGGGGCGGGGCTTGCCCTCCATTCCGGTGTGCCGACGGCGGCTTCTGGCGGCTTTGCCATTCCTTTGCAACCCGGCCTGCCGCTGTCTCGTCTCTCCGCTCGATCCATAACGCAGCCCGTCGGCTCATCGCGCGGGCGAACCGATGAAGGAGAGCGATTCATGCGCCGGACTGTCCTCAGTGCCATGGCACTCGGGTTCACCGCTGTACTGGCGGGCACGGTGCCCGCGTTCGCCGACGGGGCAACCCCAACCCCCGTCCCGGCCACCAAGGCTCCGGTTCCGAGCGCCTCACTGCCCCCGGCCGACTCCGTAGCCCCGACCTCGGTTCCGAGCGCCGAGCCGACCCTGGCGCCGACCGAGGGAGAGGTCTCCGTCGTGCCCAGTGGCGCGCCGGACACGGGTGTGGCGCCGGAGTCGGCGCAGTCCGGAGCGGAGGGCGGGCTGATCGGCGGGGGTGCTGCCGCGGTGCTCGTCGGTGGCGGCGCGGCGGTCTATCTCGTACGGCGTCGGCGGGCGACCGGGGCATGACCTTGCCCTCCAGGCGCGCCTTCGCCACAGCGGCGATGGCCTCTTTGCTCGTGGGCTGCGGTGGTGGCCACCAGGCCGGCCGGGCCACGACCGCAACCCCCCGGAGCAGCCCACCGTCTCCGCGGCCCTCCGCGAAGGCGGTGCGTGCCCTCGGGCGTTCGGTCCCGGTCAGGTTGCAGATCCCGGCCATCGAGGTCGACACTCCGGTCCTGCGGCTGGGGCTGGCCTCGGACGGGAGCGTGCAGGTGCCTCCGATCACGGCGGACGACCGGGCGGGCTGGTACCAGCACTCGCCGACGCCGGGTCAGATCGGCCCGTCGGTGATCCTCGGCCATGTCAGTGTCGGCGCTTACGGGGACGGCGTCTTCCGTCATCTCGCGCGGTTGCGCCGAGGTCAGCGGATCGTGGCGCGCCTGGAGAACGGCACAGGGGCGGTGTTCACCGTCAACGCTGTACGGACGGTCGCCCAGGCGGACTTCCCGACGGACGCGGTCTACGGAGACGTGGGCCGTCCGGAGCTGCGGCTCATCACGTGCGGTGGCCCCCGCACCGGTGACGGGTACCGCGACAGCGTGATCGTCTTCGCCGCGCTGAGCTCGGCGAGTCCCTGACCCGCCAACCCGCCCCCGGATCCTGGGCCGATGGAACCGAATGCCGACGGCCCGGGATCCTTCTTTACTGAGGCATCCGAGTGCCCTCACGACCATGGAGAGCGTTGAAACGGTCCCGCGAGCAGGCAGCGTCCGAGCTGTTCGCCGCCCTCTACCCGCGCCTGGCCGGCTGGTGCCGCCGTCTCGTCGACGACGACGAGACGGCACACGAGATCGCCTCGGAGGCGTTCACCCGGCTCTGGGCCCGCTGGACATCTGTCGCGGAGCCCCAAGGCTTCCTCTACGTCACCGCGGCCAACCTGGTGCGGGACCACTGGCGCAAACTCGAGCGCGAACGCAGAGCCGTGCACCGTGCCACCGCCGAAGTCGCCGTCCGCCCGCAGACCGAACAGGCCGACCCTTCGGTACGCCTGCTCGTGCAGTCGCTGCCGGAACGACTGCGCGTCCCGATCCTGCTGCACTACTACGCTGACATGCCGATCCGGGAGGTGTCCGTGCTGACCGGGCGCAAGGAAGGAACCATCAAGGCCGACCTCCACGCGGCCCGAGAACTGTTGCGCGCCCATCTGAGGAGGAGCCTTGATCACACACTCTGACGAGGGTCCGGACTTCGACCCCGAGGACCCGCTGGCCATCATCCTGCGGCCCACCTCCGACTATCTCGGCCCACCCCCTGGCCAGTACGAGGCGATCCGCCGGGGTGCGGCCCGCCGCCGTCTGCTGCGCGCCGCGGCCGGCGTCGGCGTGTCATGCGCCGTCGCCGCCCTCGTCGCGCTGCCGCTCCGCCTGGCGACACCGGAGACACCCGCGTCCCCGACGGTCCCCCTCGCCCCGCCACCAGCGAGCAGTCCTCCCACCACGCCCACCCCGTCGGCGTCGCCCGTGCCCGCCAGCACCCTCCCCACCGAGGCGCCCGGGACCGACAGTCCCCGCGACCCGACCAGCACGGCCGCTCCCCTCCCCGGCGTGCCGTCGGCAACACCGACTTCGCCATCCCTCGAGCCGTCTGCGGTTCCGACCGGGGCCGACGCCACGCCCGACAGCATCGCCCGGCCATAGGTCACGGTCTGCGCTGTCGCGGTTGTACGCATGTGCCGAGTGAGGTCCGTGACGCCGAGAGTCGTGACGCCGAAGGCACCGTGACGCACCGGCCGCGGTCGACGGAGGATGATGGCTGGTATGCGTATCCGTATCGACGCCGTTGACCTGCCGGGCCTCACCTGCTCGGTCCCCGCGGGCGGCGGTGTTTCCGTGTACGGCAACGTCCACGTCGCCGTACAGCGCCGTGACCGTCCCGCTGAGCTCCTCGAGCCGCAGCCCGGCGATGCCGCGTCCGCGTCTTGGACCCTGGAGTGCACCGCGGTGACCTCGCTGACGGGCACCGACGTGAAGGGACCGTACGTACAGGACCGTCTGGGGCGCCGCTTCATCTATCTGTCGTGGGGCACGGTCGACGAGTCGGGCGTCTTCACGATGTTCCGTCGCGCCAAGCTCTTGCTCGATGTCGTCCCTTCCGAGGTGCTCGCCGCAGCCGCGCGGGAGGGCTGGCTGCTCGGACGTCTCGGTCTTACGGACGCGTCCGGCGGTCCCCTGTGCGCACGGGTCGAGCCGCCGCACATCACTTGGAGCGCCGGAGTCGCCGCCTAGAAGGGCTGTCACCAGGCGCAGCAGCCGGATGGCCCCGCTCACGACGGCTGCCATGCCGCTGCCGGACGCGCGATTTTGTGAACCACGCAGGCGCTGAGGCCGACGGCGGCCATGCCGTCGGCCTCAGCTGGGGCTACTGCTAATTCAGGTTCGGTGCTTGTGTGCTGAACCGGGTCGTCGTTGCGTTGCTGCTGACGCGGTGCAAGCCGGCCTTCTCCAGCACGCGGATCGAGGCCGGGTTCGACAGTTCGGCATCGGCGTACACGCTATGGGTGTCCGGCGAGGTCAGGGCGAACTCCACGAGGGCCTGGGTGGCTTCGGGAGCGTAGCCGCGGCCTCGCCGTGATGCCACGATGCCGTAGCCGATTTCGAGGGATCCGTCGCTCGGCGGCCAGAGCAGGCTGATGCTGCCGACCACCAGGCCGCTCGCCCGCTCGACGATCTGCCGGTGGCCGTACGCGCCCCCGGCATCCGGCCCTTGGGCGATGACGCCGACGATGACCCGGTCACCCTCGGCGGGGAAGTCCTCAGCCCAGTGCACCAGCCGCCGGTCGTTGAGGGCGGCGTCGAGATCGTCGGTGGGCCACTGCCGCAGTACAAGGCGGTCAGTGTTGAGGTCCGTACCGGACAGGAAAAAAGTAGATGACACGCGACGCTCCTGGTCGTTTCAAGACGACCGGGCCGCTCAGTGTACTTGCGCGGCCCGGACAAGGGCAGGCTGATGAAGCGCCTGGCGGCCCATATTCATCAACCCCCCTTGTCGCAGTGGTAGTCACGCAGATCGGCTGCCAGTGCAACCTATCAATCGCCGGCCGGCAGCAGGGCCTGATCCGGCTTCTTGCCCGTCAGTCCCTGCGCCAGAGCGGCGTCCCGCGTGGTTCTGCTCAGTTCTTGCGGGCGGTCACCAGCGCGAAGGAGAGGAACGCCCCGTTGTCTGCGATGAGCATGTCGATCACGGCCTGGTTCGTCCTGCGGCCGTCCGGCTGGTGCTCGGCGCAGGCCTGGGCCCACAACAGCCAGTCCCGCCAGGCGTCCTGCTGCAGCCGTGCGGACGTGATCGTCACCAGCTCGGTGATCTCCCACTGGAAGCGCCACCACTCGGCCGTATGCCAGGCGATCGCTTCCCAGCCGACCACCTCCTTGATGTGGGGCGGGATGGCGCCGAGCTCGCGGACCTCCTGGGTCATGGCGGGAGTGGCCATGCTCAGTTGTCCGCCCGGACGCAGGAACCGCACCAGGTAGGGCAGGTAGCTGTCCGCCGTGCCGAAGTACTCGAACGCGTCGACGCTCACGATGGCGTCGAAGCTCTCCTCCTCGAACGGCAGACCGTGCGCCTCCGCCCGCACGGCCTCCACCCGGTCGTCGACACCCGCCTTGGCGAAGACGGCTTGCGCTTCCTCGGGGGCGATCCACCAGTCGGCAGCGACGACCTGGGCCCCGTACTCGCGGGCCAGGAACACCGACGTGGCACCCTTGCCGGAACCGAGGTCAAGAATCCGCATTCCCGGGCGCAGGTCAAGGTCCCGGGCAAGGTCCTCCAGCAGCCACAACGGGTTCGGCCCCATGTCAAGGTCGAGCAACCAGGCGGGGTCGTAGCCGGAGGAACGCGGATAGCGGTCCGGACGGATGAGATCACTTAAGGCAGGCACGAACACGGAGCCAAGCCGATCACCCGCGCATGCACAACCCGTTTCCGGTGCAGTTCCTCTTGAGCGGAGATCAGGAGCGGTTGACATGAGCCTCACCGACATCATTGACCGGGTACGGACACACGACTGACCGGGTACGGACCCACGTCGGATGCTGACTCACGCCGCGCGCTCGCCCGAGGTGTAGGCACCAGAGGGTGGGTGGCGACACGGCGTGAGTGGCGGCCCGGCGCGGTCCCACGCCTGGCGACCGTGATTTCGCTCCGCAGTTGCCATGCGTCAGTTGTGATTCGGCAGTTGTGATGCGTCCGAGCGCGCATTTTCTCGCAGGGGCACCCTGTCGGTCCCGGTCAAGGGAGGGGTCGGAAGTGCCTCTCCAGTGCCCAGGCGGCGATCTGTCGGCCGATGACGTTGCCGACCTGGTCGGCCGTTCTGGTGTGGATGCCGCCCCAGACGCGGGAGTCGACGACGTCACGGTTGTACTCGTGGGCGTACCGGTAGTACCGGGGCGCGGAGCCGCCCTCGGAGGTGACATGGAGGTCGACGTGGGAGGTGCCGAAGAGTCCGGTGAGGGTGCGCATCAGCGCACCACCCGTGGTGGCGTGGCCGCTGAGGTAGTCGGGGTGCGCGGGAGTGGTGAGCAACGGTTCCCAGTGTCGGTCCGCTGTGGTCATGGGGTTGTTGTCGGTGTGCGCCAGCCGGATGGCGGTGACGGGTCGCCAGGTTGCGTAGTGGAGTTTGGCGTCCCAGGAGGCGATGACGGCGTCCATCTGGGTCGTGTTCGCCGCGGCGTACAGGCGTGCGGTGTCGGCGACGTCCAGACCGTGCCGGGCGGCGTAGTCACCGAAAGCCTCTTGCAAGTCGATGGTGGCGAAGAACCGTGCTGTGTCGGTCTGTTCGGGTGTCCTGAGGGAGCTGGTCCGCCCGCCGTAGGCCTTGAGCTCGTTGAGGTCCTTCGCGTAGCGGGTGGAGGTGAGCGCGGGCGGCGGGCCGGGCCGGAACTGGTCGGAGGATTCCAGCAGCATCGGCCGGACCTTGGCGACCCAGGCGGTGCCGAACGGCTCGTATCCGGGAGGGGTCGGCCTCCAGACGCCGGGGCGTGGCCGCGCGGGAAAGGGCACCGACGCGCCGACGCCGTCACCGTGGCGGAGACGGATGACGTGCGCGGCGGCGCGCTTGCCGAATGCCACCCCCTCGTCCTCGGCCCTGCCGTCCGGGATCTTCGCCAGGGTATGCGCGAGGGCGGCGTCCAGCCGGAGTCCCGCTCCTGGGAAGTAGTGGCTCAGCAGATGGTGTGCCGCCGAGGCGGCCGCCGCCTCGGAAGAGGCCGGCCGGGGCGCCCGTGCCTGCCATTTGTACGGGGTGTAGCGGCCCTCGATTCCGACCACCGCGTTGTAGACGGCAGTCGAGACGCGGGCGTCCCAGATCAACGCCTCAGGCGGGGTGGGCCGGGCCTCGGCGGCGACGGTGGACGCCGCCGTACGCATCCACTCGATGACGACCGCCGTTCCCGCGGGCAGATCCCGCTTCGCCGCCGTTCCCGCATGGAGATCCGGCTTCGCCGCCGTTGCCCCGCCCGTCCGTCCCGCCCCGGCGGCGTGGGGACTTGCCAGCGCAAGCGTGAGCAAGCCGCAGGTCAGGCCTGCGACCACCGTTCGTGCCCCGAACCAGACGCGCGGATTTCGCACGTGGACTCCTCTCGGCCGATGCCATACCGGGAGAACCATGACCGCCAGGCGCGTCCGGCGGCGCCTGTTCGGCGGCAGGTTGACCCGTCCGAGCGACGGCTGCCACACGTACGGCTTGCCGGGGGCAGGAGTGATGGCGCACCGAACTCGGGCGTGTCGGCAGCGTGCAGCGCCGACAGCTCACGCCCGAGCCGGACCGTTGACCGGCGCTCACCTCGAGTTGAGCCGGTCGCGGCCGCGCCGACCGGGCCGGACCGGGAACACGAGGGGTCTCCGTAGGCGAGCGACCATCCGGTGCCGTGGAGTCCGTGCCTGTCCGCTGCGGAGTGGAGTAGACCGCCGAGTGAGGCCCACGTCATGGTCATGTGCTCTTCAGGAAGGTGCCTGCCCGCCCCTAGTGTGGCCGCCGGACAAGGTGGCCGGACTGCCCGCCGCGTGCCTTACGCGTGCGGGAACTGGACGACACGTGGCAGGGCAGAGGCGTCGCCGACACGATGGTGTACGTCACCGGCAGGCTGAAGGGATCGGACATGTTCCGCAAGGTGCTGGTCGCCAACCGTGGAGAGATCGCCATTCGCGCGTTCCGTGCCGGCTATGAGCTGGGTGCGCGAACCGTCGCGGTCTTTCCCCACGAGGACCGCAACTCGTTGCACCGCATGAAAGCCGACGAGGCCTACGAGATCGGCGAGCCGGGACATCCGGTGCGGGCCTACCTGTCCGTGGAGGAGATCGTCCGGGCGGCCCGCCTGGCCGGCGCGGACGCGGTCTACCCGGGCTACGGCTTCCTGTCCGAGAACCCCGAACTCGCACGCGCGTGCGAGGAGGCGGGCATCACGTTCGTCGGTCCGGGCGCCCAGGTCCTGGAACTGACCGGGAACAAGGCGCGTGCCGTGGCGGCCGCCCGCGCGGCCGGTGTGCCGGTGCTCGGCTCCTCCGAGCCCTCCAGCGACGTGGACGAACTGGTCCGCGCTGCCGAGGACATCGGGTTTCCCTTGTTCGTCAAGGCCGTGGCCGGCGGCGGTGGGCGCGGTATGCGGCGGGTGGACAACCCGGCGGTGCTGCGCGAGTCCATCGACGCGGCGGCCCGTGAGGCCGCGTCCGCGTTCGGGGATCCGACCGTCTTTCTCGAGAAGGCCGTGGTCGAACCCCGGCACATCGAGGTGCAGATCCTCGCCGACGGGCAGGGAAACGTCATTCACCTCTTCGAACGCGACTGCTCGTTGCAGCGCCGCCACCAGAAGGTGATCGAGCTGGCGCCCGCGCCGAATCTCCACCCGGATCTGAGGGAGCGGATGTGTGCCGACGCGGTGCGGTTCGCCGAGCAGATCGGCTACCGCAACGCGGGGACCGTGGAGTTCCTGCTCGACCGGGACGGCAATCACGTCTTCATCGAGATGAACCCGCGCATCCAGGTCGAGCACACCGTGACCGAGGAGGTCACGGATGTCGATCTCGTACAGGCGCAGTTGCGGATCGCCGCGGGGGAGACGCTGGCCGACCTCGGGCTTTCGCAGGAGTCCGTGGTGCTGCGTGGTGCCGCCCTGCAGTGCCGGATCACCACCGAGGACCCCGCGAACGGCTTCCGCCCGGACACCGGCAGGATCAGCGCGTACCGCTCACCGGGCGGCTCGGGCATCCGTCTCGACGGCGGTACCACCCACGCCGGTACGGAGATCAGTGCGCACTTCGATTCGATGCTGGTCAAACTCACCTGCCGCGGAAGGGATTTCACGACCGCGGTCAACCGGGCCCGGCGGGCCGTGGCCGAGTTCCGCATCCGTGGTGTGGCGACGAACATCCCGTTCCTGCAGGCCGTGCTGGACGATCCGGACTTCCAGGCCGGGCAGGTCACCACGTCGTTCATCGAGCGACGGCCCCATCTGCTCACCGCACGCCACTCCGCCGACCGGGGCACCAAACTGCTCACCTACCTGGCCGACGTCACGGTGAACCGGCCGCACGGTGAGCGGCCCGAGCTGATCGACCCCACCACCAAACTGCCGCGGACCGGCGAGACGGAGCCGCCCGCCGGCTCGAAGCAGCAGCTCACCGCACTCGGCCCGGAGGGTTTCGCACGCCGGCTGCGCGAGTCGCCGACGATCGGCGTCACCGACACCACGTTCCGGGACGCCCATCAGTCGCTGCTCGCCACCCGGGTGCGTACCAAGGACCTGCTCGCCGTCGCCCCGGTGGTGGCGCGGACGTTGCCGCAGTTGCTGTCCCTGGAGTGCTGGGGTGGCGCCACGTACGACGTCGCGCTGCGCTTTCTCGCCGAGGACCCCTGGGAACGGCTGGCCGCTCTGCGTGAGGCCGTACCGAACATCTGCCTGCAGATGCTGCTGCGGGGCCGCAACACCGTGGGCTACACGCCGTATCCGACCGAGGTGACCGACGCGTTCGTGCAGGAGGCCGCGGCCACCGGCATCGACATCTTCCGGATCTTCGACGCGCTGAACGACGTGGGGCAGATGCGGCCCGCCATCGACGCCGTACGCGAGACGGGAACGGCGATCGCCGAGGTCGCCCTGTGCTACACGGCCGACCTCTCCGACCCCGCCGAGCGCCTGTACACCCTGGACTACTACCTCCGCCTGGCCGAGCAGATCGTGGACGCGGGCGCCCATGTCCTGGCCGTCAAGGACATGGCCGGGCTGCTGCGTGCGCCGGCCGCCGCGACGCTCGTATCCGCGCTGCGCCGCGAGTTCGACCTGCCGGTGCACCTGCACACCCACGACACCGCGGGAGGACAGCTCGCCACCTACCTCGCGGCGATCCAGGCGGGCGCGGACGCGGTGGACGGCGCGGTGGCGTCCATGGCGGGCACCACCTCCCAGCCGTCGCTGTCGGCGATCGTGGCCGCCACCGACCACTCCGAGCGGCCCACGGAGCTGGACCTCCTGGCCGTCGGGGACCTGGAACCGTACTGGGAGAGCGTCCGCAAGATCTACGCCCCCTTCGAGGCGGGCCTCGCCTCGCCGACCGGGCGCGTCTACCACCACGAGATTCCCGGTGGACAGCTCTCCAACCTGCGGTCCCAGGCCATCGCGCTGGGCCTCGGCAACCGCTTCGAGGACATCGAGGCGATGTACGCGGCCGCCGACAGGATGCTCGGCCGCCTGGTCAAGGTCACTCCGTCGTCCAAGGTGGTCGGTGACCTCGCCCTGCACCTGGTCGGCGCGGGCGTGCCGCCCGAGGACTTCGAGGCGGCCCCGAACTCGTTCGACATCCCCGACTCCGTCGTCGGCTTCCTGCGCGGAGAGCTGGGCACCCCGCCGGGCGGCTGGCCCGAGCCCTTTCGCAGCAAGGCACTCCAGGGACGCGCAGACCCCAAGCCCGCGCAGGAACTGACGGCGCAGGACCGCACCGGGCTGGACAAGGACCGACGCGCGACGCTCAACCGTCTGCTGTTCCCCGGGCCGACGCGCGACTACGAGACACACCGTCAGAACTTCGGCGACACCAGCGTGCTGGACAGCAAGGCTTTCTTCTACGGGCTGCGCCCCGGGAAGGAGTACGCCGTCGACCTCGAACCCGGTGTACGGCTCCTCATCGAGCTGGAGGCCATCGGCGAGGCCGACGAACGCGGAATGCGTACCGTGATGTCCGCCCTGAACGGCCAACTGCGGCCGATCCAGGTACGCGACACCGCGGTGGCCTCCGACGTACCGGCCACGGAGAAGGCCGACCGGTCCAACGCCGGGCATGTCGCCGCGCCCTTCGCCGGAGTGGTGACCCTCTCGGTCGCCGAGGGCGACGACGTCGAGGCCGGTGTCACGGTGGCCACCATCGAGGCGATGAAGATGGAGGCCGCGATCACCGCCCCGAAGGCCGGGAAGGTGTCCCGACTGGCCATCAACCGGATCCAGCAGGTGGAGGGTGGCGATCTCCTCGTCGAGATCGGCTGAGCCAGACCCCTGCGGGCGGCACGTGGGGCGAGGAGACATCGCCTTTCTCCTGCGAGCCGGACCTCGCAGGAGGAAGGAGGAGGCAGGTCAGCAGGTGGAGTTGGTCTGGGTGAGCAGGCCCAGGCGGTAGGGGAGTTGGGAGTAGTCGCCGCCGGCTGAGGGGTTCAGGCCCTGGTACAGGAACTGCAGTCGGCAGGGGTTGATGGTCATGGTCTGGTCGTTTCCGCTGCGGATCAGCTCGCCGTGGCTGATGTCCTGCGTCCAGGCGCCGGAGGGGAAGGTGACGTTGGTGCTGCGGGCGAACGGGTTGGCCTCGGTCGCGGCGAGCGGCTGCCACTGGCCGTTGAGACCCTCGGCGGTGAAGGAGCGGTAGTAACGCCTGCCGTTGCTGCCGATGGCCTCCATCACCAGGAGGTAGGTGTTGGTTCCTTGCACGCGGTAGACGGCCTGGCCTTCGAACAGCGCGAACTTGGAGTCCTGCAGGACGACCTTGGTGTTGCGGAAGCCGTTCGGGAACTCACCCACGGTCGTCTCCGCCCGGTACAGGCGGCCGTCGTCGTTGGCCGAGAAGAGGTAACACATGGCGCTGTCGCAGATGACCCAGTAGTCGAGCGAACCGCCGGACAGCGGGTTCTGGAAGTTCTTGGGCGCCGACCAGCTACGGGGATTGGCCGGGTCGCTTGAGGTCGAATACGAGGGCAGGCCGGTCTGGTAGACGAGGTACCACTGGTTCTTCGGCGCGAAGTAGAACACCTGGGGCGCGGCTCGGTAGCCGGTGCCGATGTTGGGGTTGGTGTCGAGGTAGGTGATCGGAGCCGAGGAAGCCTGCGACCAGTCGGTGAAGCTGGTGTAGGCCATGCTCCAGGCACCCGACGTGTTCGCGGTCGTCATGTAGACGTGCCACTTGCCGCCTGCCTGGATCACCGACGGGTCCTTGACGGAGACGACGGGATGGGTCGCGTCGGGCTTGGGGGCGATCAGCTGCCCGGTGGAGGACCACTGGAAGCTGCTCGGCAGCGGCGCGGCTGCCGAATCCGATGCGGGTGCCGAGGGCATGGAGAGCAGCACCATCGCCAGACCCAGCACGAGGGTCAGGACTGCCTGTCGGGTGCCGCTCGGACGTAAGTGCAAGTGCAGGCGTTGTGCGAGTGGACGCATGCCAAGCTCCAGGAGTCGGCCGGGGGCTCTCCGCGCGCACGCCGTTCTACGCGATTGTGGAACCGGCACGGTGACGCCGTGGGGGAGAGCCTTACCGGTACGGACGGTGCGGGTGCGGGTGCGGGTGCCGTCGTGCGTGGCTGAGCAGTGTGCATGACTAACGCTGCGAATGTTCGAAATATCGAATCTCGACCGGGAAGCCGGACGTCAAGGATGATAGGAGACCCTCAGTACACGTCAATACCTCGCGTACCATCCGGCGATCTGACACCAGACGTGGCCACTGATCTCGCCGTCTGGCTGACTGTCGCTGTCGCGCCTGGTTGTCGCCGCCAAATGTGAAGGCTTACCTGCGGTATTCAGCCGAGCTGTTTTATGGCTGCGCCGTGGTTGTTTCCTCAATGAGGTGTGTGGCTGCACAATCGGCGGCGTATTTAGCGTCATTTGTGCGCGTCCAGCCCGCCGTCGCCGGGCACGATCACCCCCGGGGGCGGATGTCGGAATTCGGATAGCTTCCGTCGCCGGTCGCGTCGAATTAGTGGAGCTGTATCGCCTGACCGCCATCCTGCGAACGCTGCGCTCACTCCTCATTCCACCGGCCCCTCTGCGACAACACGCTTTCCGTGACCATCCTGCGTGTTCTGCTGCCGTTCCCGGTCGCGGGGATCGTGGTCGCCCCCGCGTCGTCGGTGGCGCTCGATCACGCCATCGCGGTGTGCGCCGCATTGCGGGCCGTTGCCCTCGGCCTGGCCTTCTTGAGGCTGCGTACCGACCCGGTCGTGCGCGCTCCCGGCAACTCCGCCCAGGTAGTGGGCTGATGGCGAAGCCGCCCCTCGGGGGTCAGGAATCAGGTACCCAAGTGCTGCGGAACTCAAGGAGCGTCGGGCATCTTCAACCCGTCCACGGACACAAGTCGCGCCCCCGCCTCGGCCGATGAGCTACCGTGCGGTAGGGTTCCCCACCATTTCGTAGTCACCGAGCGACCATGCGCCGGTACGGGGAGTGTTGGAGGGCGGTAGGGCGATGGGTACTCACCTGAGCGACGGCGGGTTCGCGGATCTGGACGACACGCGGTTGGAGGAAATGACCTGCGAACCGCTGCTGACCCGGGACTACGAGACGCGGCCCTCGCTCGTCTACGAGCGGTTGAGGCAGCGGCACGGCCCGGTCGCGCCGGTCGACCTGCTCGGAGTGCCGGCCTGGCTGGTGCTGGGTTACCGCGAAGCGCTTGAGGTGCTGCAGGACGACGAGCGGTGGCCGAAGGGGCTGGAGAACTGGCGGGCCCGCTCCGAGGGCAGAGTACCGGCGGACTGGCCACTGGGGCCGTCGCTGGAGGTCAACCACATCCTGATTCAGGGCGGTTCCGGACACGGGCCGTTGCGCAGGGCGTGGGAGGTGGCACTCAAGCCGTTCCAGGACCCTCGCCACCCCCAGGCGAAGCGGCTGAAGGCCGCCGTCACCGCCTACGCCGATGATCTGATCACCCTCGTGGGGCAGGGCGGCAGCACGGGCGTCGCGGACCTGTCCGCGCAGTTCTCGCGACCGCTGCCGCTGATGGTGGCCAGCCATCTGCTCGGCTTCCCCGGTTCGCAGGGCGACGACGCTCTCATGGACATGTGGCGGGTGCTCGACGCGGGTCCGGACGCGGAACCCGCCCTGGAGCGGCTGCTGGTGACACTGGCCGATCTGGCAGCGTTGAAGATGGAGAAGCCGGGCAACGACTTCCCCTCGTACCTGCTGGCCGCCCACCCGAATCTCTCGCTCGACGAGTTGGCCCGCGAGCTGTTCATGCTGCTCGGCATGACGTCCGACCACGTCGGCATCCTCATATCCAACACCGTGGTCGAGGTCATCTCGGGCGAGGACGGCGTACGTGCCAGTCTGTCCGCGGGGATGCTCAGGGAGACCATGAACCGGGTGGTCATGCGCAAGCCGCCCCTGGTGAACTTCGTGCCGCGGTTCGCGGCCGAGGACACCGAGCTCGGGAACTTCACGATCCGTGCGGGCGACCCGGTGTGGGTCTCCTCCGCCGCCGCACACGCGGACCCTGTCTTCGCCGACCATGTGGCGTCGAACTCCACGATCAGCACCCGGGCGCACCTTTCCTGGGGTGCGGGGCGCCGCCAGTGCCCGGACCCGGCGCGTGAACTCGCGTCGACGGTCGCGGCGGTGGGTGTGGGCCGGCTCTTCGAGCGGTTCTCCCACCTGGACCTCGCGCTTCCGGTCGACCAACTGCCGTGGCGCTCTTCCCCGTTCATGCGCGGGCTGCGATCTCTGCCCGTACGGTACGAACTCGCGTCAACGCCCGAACCGCCGGCGGTGTACGCCCCTGGACCGCTGACGCCCGGGCCCGAGCCGGTGGTGCCGGACCCGTCCGCTCGTCAACGCTCATCGCTGTGGCGGTACCTGACGGGCCTGATCCGCGCCGGCCGCTGACCTCCGTACGACGCGGTTGGACGACCTCGGTGCGGTTGGACGGCCACGGTTTCGAGGGCCCGGTGGTCGGTGTCCATCACGAGGTGCGGCGGTGGTACCGGCAGCGACAGGCGGCTGAGTGCCATGCGTTGCCGTTGCCGTTGCTGCTGCCCTGCCCGGCGGTCTGCCGCCGGCGAGGTGGTGTCCGGGCGCAGTCGATGCCGGGCCGGTCCTGAGCGACCCTGGGGACTTCAGGTACGCCCCGACGCCCCCCCGGCCCGCACGCCGCCCGGCGGACCTCTCGCCAGAACGCGTCGACCGGCCTCGTGGTCGCGGAACAGGTTCGTCTCGTCCTCCCGTGTTGAGCCATGCCGTCTTCCTCGCTGTGCCGACCGGACCGGTCGCCCTCCGTGGTGGCGGCGCGTTCGGGCGTTTGGCCGCCGTGGGCAGGGCCACCCGGAGGGCAGCAGGAGGGGGGCCGTGCCCGGCCAGGAGGCGACATGGGATCAGCCAACATCTTCGTGCTGGGGCTCGATGAGCGGAACCTGAAGACGCTGCGGGACGTGCCGCACGCCGAGGAGTATCGGTTCCACCCGCTGCTGAGCCGGGAAGAGCTGCAGGGAGGCGAGACCCCGGTGCCCGAGCTGCTCGAGAAGGCGGAGCGGGAGCTCGAGGGGGCCTCGGGAAGAATCGACGCGATCATCGGGTACTGGGACTTCCCGGTGAGCACCATCATGCCGATTCTGTGCCGTCGTTTCGGATTGCCGTCCGCCGACCTCGAAGCGGTGGTGAAGTGCGAGCACAAGTACTGGAGCAGGCTCGAGCAGCAGAAGGTGACCGACGCGCACCCCCGGTTCGCGCTGCTCGACCTCGATGAGCCCGTCCGGCCGCCGGAAGGCCTGCGCTATCCGATGTGGATCAAGCCGGTCAAGTCGTACGCCTCCCAGCTCGCCTTCCGGGTGACGGACGACGCCCAGTTCCAAGCGGCGGCGGAGGAGATCCGGGAGGGCATCGGCCGGATAGGCAAGGCATTCGAGTACATTCTCCGGCGGCTCGACCTGCCGCCCGAGATCGCCGCGGCCGGTGGCGGGGCGTGCCTGGTGGAGGAGGCGCTCTCAGGGGCGCAGGTCACCGTGGAGGGATACTCCCAGGCGGGGAACATCAGGATCTACGGGGTGGTGGATTCCATCACCTATCCCGACAGCTCCAGCTTCCTGCGGTATCAGTATCCGTCTACTCTGCCGCCGCACATTCTGCGCCGGCTGGAGGACGTCTCCCAACGGGTGATCGCGCAGATCGGGCTGGACAACTCGACGTTCTGCATCGAGTACTTCTGCCGGCCCGAAGATGGCACCGTCAGCCTTCTGGAGATCAATCCACGGCATTCGCAGTCGCATGCCGAGTTGTTCGAGCAGGTCGACGGTTTCCCGAACCACCACTGCATGATCAGCCTCGCGCTCGGCCGGGACCCTCGCCTGCCCCAGCGACGGGGCCCGTACAAGGTCGCGGCCAAATGGTTCCTGCGCCGCTTCCAGGACGGACGGGTCCGGCACCGAGCCAAGGACGCGGACATCGACCGCCTGCGGCACACGATCCCTGGAGTGGTGGATGTGGTCCCGGTGGTCGACGCGGGCATGCGGCTGTCCGAGTCGCCACAGACCCACAACAGCTACAGCTACGAGCTCGCCCACATCTACGTCGCGGCCGACGACGAACAGGAACTGCGGCAGAAGTACGACCGCTGTGTGGCAGCGCTGGACTTCTGCGTCGAGACCTCCGAGACCCCGGAGACCACCGAGCACGACGAATGAGGAACGAGGAACGAGGAATGAGGAGGTGAGTTGTGCGATGCGTGAGGTGACCTCACTGCCGTATGCGATCAGGGAGGAAGAGCACCTGTGGATTCCGCTGTCCGACGGCACTCGGCTCTCGGCACGCATCTGGCGCCCGGTCCGCTCGGACGACGAACCGGTGCCCGCGATCCTGGAGTACATCCCGTACCGCAAGCGGGACTTCACCGCGGTCCGTGACTCCATCCACCACCCCTACATGGCAGGCCACGGATACGCCTGCGCACGCGTCGATCTGCGCGGCAGCGGTGAATCCGAAGGGGTGCTCACCGACGAATACCTGGAACAGGAGCACGTCGATGCCGAGGAAGTCCTCGCCTGGCTCGCCGACCAGTCGTGGTGCGACGGGCGGACAGGGATGATGGGCATCTCCTGGGGCGGCTTCAACGCCTTGCAGGTCGCGGCCCGACAGCCACCGAGCCTGCGCGCGATCGTCATCGCCTCCTTCACCGATGACCGCTACGCCGACGACATGCATTTCATGGGCGGCTGCATGCTGTCGGACAACCTGTCGGAGGCGTCCACCATGTTCGCCCACACCTCATGTCCGCCCGACCCGGCGGTGGTGGGCGAACGCTGGCGGGACATGTGGCTGCAGCGCCTGGAGGGCAGCGGTCTGTGGCTGCACGAGTGGCTGAAGCACCAGCGCCGGGACGAGTACTGGCGGCACGGCTCGGTGTGCGAGAACTACCAGAACGTGCAGTGCCCCGTGTTCGCCGTCAGTGGGTGGGCCGACGGGTACTCCAATACGGTGTTCCGGCTGATGGAGCACCTGGATGTACCGCGCAAGGGTCTGATCGGACCGTGGTCGCACAAGTACCCGCATCTGGGGGAGCCGGGACCGGCGATCGGGTTCCTGCAGGAAGTGGTGCGCTGGTGGGACCGCTGGCTGAAGAAAATCGACAACGGTGCGTCCGAGGAGCCGATGCTGCGCGTCTGGATGCAGGAGAGCATGCCTCCCTTCACCGCGTACGAGGAGCGTCCGGGCCGTTGGGTCGGGGAGCTCTCGTGGCCGTCCCCGCACATCCGTAGGGAAGAGTTCCCGCTGGCCCAGTACCGCATCTGCCGGCGGGGGGAGCAGGTCGACGAGCAGGAACTGACCGTCGAGTCGCCGCTGTCGGTGGGGCAGTTCGCCGGAAAGTGGTGCTCCTACGCGGCTCCGCCCGACCTGCCCTACGACCAGCGGGAGGAGGACGGCGGTTCCTTGGTCTTCAACACCGACGTGCTGCCCGAGCGGTGCGAGATCCTCGGTGGGCCTGTCGCGGAGCTGGACCTCGCGGTGACCGAGCCCGTGGCGATGGTCGCCGTCCGGCTGTCCGACGTGGCGCCGGACGGCCGCGCGACCCGGGTCACGTTCGGAATGCTGAACCTCACCCACCGCGACGGCGACGAGGCCCCGGAGCCCCTGGTCCCCGGCCGACGGTACCGGGTGCGCGTCCAGCTGAACGGGGTGGCCCAGGTGTTCCCCGCCGGCCACCGGATCCGGCTGTCATTGTCCACCTCGTACTGGCCGCTGGCCTGGCCGCCGCCACGGCCGGTGCGGATGAGCGTGTTCACCGGGACCAGTCACCTGGAGCTTCCGATACGGCCGGTCGCCGAGACCGACGAGGTGATGCCGCTCCCGTTCGACGAGCCGGAAGGCACGCCGCCGATCCGCACCACACGGATTCGGCCGGGCGAGGAGCGGTGGACGGTATCGCGTGATCTCGTCACGTACCAATCGGAGCTTCGAGTGGTGAAGGACAGCGGAGTGGTGCGCTTCGACGACCTCGGCCATGAGGTGGGACGCCATGTCCACCAGCGCTATGGCTGGGTGGCCGACGACTTCGAGTCGGTGTGGGGCAAGGTGGAGGCGACGATGTCGTTCCGCAGGGACGGCTGGGACGTCCATACCGTGACGTCCACCGTCCTGACCTGCACAGGGGAGGATTTCCTGCTGCACGCCCGGCTCGACGGATTCGAGGGCGAGCGCAGGGTCTATTCGCGCAACTGGGCGCACACCGTGCCCCGGGATCTGCTGTGAGGGCGGGACGGATGCCGCGGAGCGAAAGCGTGGGCCCGTGGACCTGGGGGGCCCGGTTCTTGATCCTTTCAGGCGGCCGGGGTGTCCAGGGGGCGCAGTTCGTCCGCGTACGAGACGGAGATCCGGCGCATCAGGCCGTCCTCGGTGATGTCGTACTGGCCAAGACGCCACAGCGGCGGTGAGTACGCGTGGATGGAGACCGCGTCGTCGGTGGCGCCGGTGAGGCGGTGGATGTGCTCGGGGCCGAAGCAGAAGGACTCGCCCGCGCCGATGGTGACGGACAGGTGGCGTCCGCCTATGCGCGGGTTGGACTCGTTCAGCGCCCCCTGGACGACGGCGACCGCGCCGGAGGAGAGGTCGTGGTCGTGCCAGCCGGTGTCGTTCTGCCGGGTCCAGCACAGCAGCCAGACGTCGACGTACTCGTCGCGGTGCAAGGAGGCGTAGTGCCGCTCCTCGTCGGAGAAGGCGACCTGGTCGCGCCACTGCTCGGGGCGGGCGGCGAGGTTGTCTACGAGCGCTTGGAGCTCGTGCTTGTCGAGCGTGCGGTCCGGCAGGGCCTGGTACGTCATGGAGTGGCTCCCTTCAGCAGACGGGCGGGGTTGGCGGTGCGCAGGGCGTGGACGGCGGCGTCCGCGCCGAGGTCGGGGATGACGGGGGACGCGTAGGGGCGGTCGCTGCCGGTGACGACGACGTCGATGCCGACGGCTCGTACGATCGCGTCCACGGCTCGCGTTCCGTACGACGAGGTCTCGTAGAAGGCGTCGAAGTCGACTTTGCCGCGTCCGCCGCCGCGGGCCGCGAGCCGCTCGCCGTGCAGCGGAGCCAGACCCGCGAGGGCGGCGAAGCAGACGCGCAGGCGCGGATGGCGGGCGCGGCCGAACGCGCGGAAGGCGAACCAGGACGCGTGCATCTGGTGGAGGTACGGGACCAGAGCGGGCCACCACGGTGGGGCGTCAGGGGTGTGCGGGGCCGCGCCCGGGTGGATGAATAGGGGAAGGCCGAGGCGGGTGAGGACGTCCAGGAGGGGCGCGCACTGGTTCCAGCCGGTCGCGTCGAGCAGTGCCGTGGCGGGGAGTTGGAGGCCGGCGCAGCCGCGCCGCAGTTCGCGTTCGACGGCCTCGGGGTCAGGCGACGACAGGCAGGGCGAGGCCCAGACGCCGAAGGGCTCGGGGAGGGCGAGCGCGCCGTCGTGGAATGCGGTCAGCAGCGGGGTGGCCTCGGCGGGCGGCAGGTGTTCGATGCCGAGCGGGCTGGAGAGGGAGACCAGGACCAGGTCGAGGCCGTCGGCGGCGGCCAGACGGGTGCGGGCGGCGATGTCGTGGTCGGCCGGGTCGACCTCGTACGGCGGCTCGCCCGCCAGGTGCAGCGTCCAGCCGTCGAGGTGCGGCGGCGCCGTGCGGGCGCGCAGCAGCTCGGTGAACTCGGGCGGCCAGATGTGCTGGTGGACGTCGGTGGGCACGCGGTAGTCCTTGGAGATCCTCAGGGGGGGAGGGTGGTTCGGGCCTGGTCAAGCTGCTCAAGCAGGTCAAGCGTGGTTAACCGCTTCACTTATGCGCTTAACTTAAGCGCTTAACAAGATGGCATGTCAAGGGCCCGCCCACAGTGCGGACGGGTTCACATGCCCGTAACGCGGACGTGTCCCGGTAGGCTTCCGGCATGGTCAGGCCCAATAAGCGCACCACCCTTCGTGAGGTGGCCGAAGCCACGGGCCTCTCCACCGCCGCCGTCTCCTACGCCCTGCGCGGCAAACACGTCTCGAAGGAGACCGAGGAACGGGTACGCAAGGCTGCGGCCGAGCTCGGTTACGAGGCCGATCCCATCGCCCGCGCCCTGGCCAGCGGCCGCACCAGCATGGTCGGTGTCCTCGCCGGTGACCTCCAGGACCTCTGGCAGCAGCAGCTGATGGCGGCCATCGGCCGTGAACTACTGGCCAGCGATCGCTATGCGCTGATCCTCGACGCGGGCGGCGACCCCGACCGCGAGCTGTCACTCGCCAAGCAGCTGCGCGACCAGCGAGTCGACGCGCTTCTCGTGTCGCCTGTGAACCCGGCCGCCGACGGCTGGGCCGCCATCGCCGACGCGCTGCCGGTGGTGGCTGTCGGGGACTCCCTGCAGAAGGCCCGCACGGCTGGGCAGGTCATTTTCGACAACCGGGCCGGAATCGACGCCGTACTGGACTATCTGCACGAGCTCGGCCACCGCCGGGTGACCGTGCTGACCCCGACCCGGCCCAGCACGCCCGACCGGCCCGCCGACGTGTATGTGCGCGAGGCGGCCGACCGGCTCGGGCTGCTGGCCGAACTGGTGCCCTGTCCACAGGAGTTGGGGGAGGCGACGGCGGTGGCGCGGCGCGTCCTGGACGGTTCTCGGCCCGCGACCGCCGTCTTCTGCTTCTCCGACTCCCTCGCATACGGGGTGTACGCGGCCGCGGCCGAGGCCTCGCTGGTGGTCGGGCGGGACGTCTCCGTGGTCGGCTTCGACGATCACCCCGTCTCGCGGGTGCTCGCACCGCCGTTGACCACCGTTGACTGGGGGCTCACCGAGATCGCCGTGGAGGCGGCCCGGTTGACTGTCGCGGCGATCGAGGGGAAGCGGGTGCGGAAGACACGGATTCTTTGTGCGCCGCGGATGAGCGAGCGGGGGTCGGCTGTGCGGGTGTAGCTGGAGATCACCGTGTGGTCTGTGGAACAGTTCTACGTGCTCAGCGGAGAACCGGAGGGGCCGGTGACCTCGCCCACATTCCCCGTAAGACACGGCGCCGGTTTCTGAATGTCGGCCTCCACCCAGCCCAACTCCCATCGACGCACCGGCCGCGGCGCGGCGCCACGCAAAGCTTCCCACCGGGGGTTTGGCGAACGGGATGCTCCGGAAGACCGCGAGACCGTCCTCGTGGCGGCCGCGCACCACTGCATGGTTCTTCAGGGTGCCGGACGGCCGCCGGGTGCCCAGGTGCCCGGGCACCCGGGCACTCGGACAGGCGGGCGGACAGGCGGATAGGCCGCGCATCATTTTGAGGAACGTGCGGTCCGAACCCGCGGGGGCCGCCTGTCCGCGACGGGCGCGCACCTCAGGCGAGCGAGGTCCACACGCTCTTGACCTCCGTGTACGCGTCGATGGCTGCGCTGCCCATCTCCCGGCCCCAGCCGCTGGCCTTGAACCCACCCCATGGGGCGGAGGCGTCCACGGGGTTGGGCATGTTGATGAACACCGTGCCCGCCCGGATGGAGCCCGCCACGCGGTGCGCCGCGCCCACGTCGCGGGTCCATACGGCCGCCGCCAGGCCGTACTCGGTGTCGTTGGCGCGGGCGACGGCCTCGTCCTCGTCGTCGTACGGCAGGATGGACAGCACCGGGCCGAAGATCTCCTCGCGGGCGATGCGCATGTCGTCCCGTACACTCGTGAACACGGTCGGCTGGTAGAAGAAGCCCGGCAGGTCGTCGACGGGGGCCCCGCCGGCGAGCAGCTGGGCGCCTTCCTGGACCCCGCTGCGCACGAGTGCGTGGACGTGGTCACGGTGTTCGCCGGTGACCAGGGGGCCGAGTTCGGTGTCGGGCGCGCTGCCCGCGCCGAGTCGCATCCCGCTGACGGCCTTGGCGCAGCGCTCGGCGAACTCGTCGGCGAGGGAGCGGTGGACGAGGAACCGGGTGTAGGCGGCGCACACCTGGCCGCTGTTGAGGAGCGCGCCCTGAAGGCAGCCCGCCACGGCCGCGTCCAGGTCGGCGCCGGGCAGTACGAGGCTCGGTGCCTTGCCGCCGAGTTCGAGCGTGACCCGCTTGAGGTTGCCCGCGGAGGCCCGGACGATGTCCCTGCCGGTCTCGGTCGAACCGGTGAAGGAGACCTTGTCCACGCCGGGGTGCTCGACGAGGGCCCGGCCGGCCTCGGGACCACCGGTCAGCAGGTTGATGGCGCCGTCCGGCACACCGGCCGCCCGGCACAACTCGACGAGCCGCACCGTGGTCATGGGGGTTTGTTCCGCGGGTTTGACGATCACGGTGTTCCCGCAGGCGAGGGCCGGTGCGATCTTCCAACTCGCGATCATGAGAGGGAAGTTCCACGGGGTGATCAGCGCGCACACTCCCACCGGCTCGCGCTTGGTGTACTGCAGCACGCCGGGGATGGACAGTGGCGCCGTCTCGCCGTAGATCTTGGTGACCCAGCCGGCGTAGTAGCGGAAGTGCTCGGCAGCCGCGGCGACGCTGACCGCCATGGAGATGCCGAGCGGCTGGCCTTGGTCGCGCGTCTCCAACTCGGCCAGTTCCTCGGCGTGCTCTTCGATGAGGTCGCCGATGCGCCACAGGATCCGGGCACGCTGGGCCGGGACGAGCCCCGCCCACTCCGGGTTCTCGAGGGCGGCGCGGGCGGCCCGTACGGCCGCGTCGGCGTCCGCGGTCCCCGCCAGGGACACCTGGGCGTGGGGTTGCCCCGTCGCCGGGTCCAGGGTCTCGAACTCCGCTCCGGAGGCCGCGGCTTGCCACTCGCCACCGATGAAAAGGGTGTTGGTCACAGCTGTGCTCCCAGGATGAGGTCGGCGCAGCGCTCGCCGATCATGACGGCAGGTGCGTGGGTGTTGCCGGAGGTGACGGAGGGCATGACGGAGGCGTCCGCGACGCGCAGCCCGGCCACGCCGTGTACGCGCAGCTGCGGATCGACGACTGCCATACGGTCGATGCCCATACGGCAGGTGCCCACCTGGTGGTGATAGCTGAGGAGGGTCCGCTTGATGTACGCGGCGACCTCCGCGTCCGTACGCACGTACGGTCCGGGTGCGACCTCGCGGGCCCGCCAGTCGCCCAGCGACTTCTGCTCGCCGATCTCCCGCACCTGCTGCACGGCCCGCACCATGGCCGCGAGGTCCGAGGGCTCGGAGAAGTAGCCAGGGTCCAGGGCAGGAGCCTGGGTGGGGTCGGCCGAGCGCAGCCACATGCGGCCCCGGCTGAGCGGACGGATCGTCCCGGCGAGGACGGAGAAGCCGTGGCCCTCCTCCGGAACGTCCATGTCGGGCACCGGCAGTGGCAGGTGAGACATCAGCGGCTGCAGGTCAGGCACGGCCAGCGCCGGGTCGGACTTGGCGAAGTAGTGGGCCTCCAGTGCGTTGGCCGTACCCTGCGGCACCGGCCGTGCCGACTCCCACACCACCGGAGCGAGGGTGTGGTCGTGCAGGTTCTCGCCCACGCCCGGAAGGTCCGCGGTCAAATCGATACCGAGGGCCCGCAGCTCGTCCGCCGGCCCGACACCGCTGAGCAGGAGCAGTTGGGCCGATCCGATGGTGCCGCCGGACAGGATCACGTCCCCTTCGCAGCGGATCTCCGTCGTACGGCCTTCGCGCAGCACCTCGACGCCCCGCGCCCGGCCGTCGGCCACCAGGACGCGCGTGACCGCCGCGCCGGTCATCACTGTCAGCAGCGCACTGTCGAGCACCGGCTCCATGAAGGCGGTCCACGCGCTGACGCGCTTGCCGTCGCGGATGTTGCGGTGCAGCAGGTTCACGCCGAGCTGGTCCTGGCCGTTGCAGTCGTCGTTGTACGGGATCCCGTAGTCCTGGCATGCCTCCACGAAGGCGGTGGTCACCGGGTTCGGGGAGTGGTTCCGGCTGACGGGCAGCGGACCGCCGGCCCCGTGGTAGTACGACGCGCCGTCCTCGAAGTCCTCCGAGCGTTTGAAGTACGGCAGCACCTCGTCGTACGACCAGCCCGCCGCTCCCTGGTAGGCCCAGCTGTCGTAGTCGGCCCGGTTGCCGCGGACGTAGATCATGCCGTTCAGGGCGCTGGAGCCGCCGAGGACCTTGCCGCGCGGCCAGAACACCTGGGTTCCCGAGGCGTGCCGCTGGGGTTCAGTGGTGTACGCGTGGTCCTGCGGGGAGTTCCACAGCTCCCACAGGCGCCCGGGGTCGTGGATGGCCGGGTTGTCGTCCCGGTCGCCCACCTCGATCAGCAGGACGGTCCGGCCGGCGTCCACGAGTCTGCGCGCGAGCGCACAGCCCGCCGACCCGGCGCCCACCACGATGTGGTTGTAAACGGTGTGTGTTGCTCGCATGACGGGAGGGTCACAGACGGACGGGCTGCCCGCTTGTGCCGTCGTGCACGGGCTGTTGCGGAGGCGGGCACGAAGGCGGTGCACGAGCGGATGGACCGGCCCTTGGCCGGGCGCACGATTCCCCTGCGGGCCTATGGGCGACCTGGCAGCCGCGGTGGGTGACCGGGCCGGACCGTGCGGGCGGACGGCTGGTCCGAGGCAGCACGCGACGGGCCAGGACCACCGAGGTGGTCCTGGCCCGTCGCGGGAGTCGCGGAAAGGGGGGCGGGGTCAGGACACGGCGGGTGCGCTCGTGGTTCGCTCCGTGGCGCCGACGCGGACCGCCGGCCGTGTTCTTCCTGCGCAGGACGGCGGGAGCCGTCTCCTTCAGCCCGAGCGCGAGCAGGACGACCAACGCGGCACCCGCCGCCGAGATGTAGATGTTCCTGCGTAAGCCGCTCACTGGCGCCCGTGAGGCGGGCCCGTGAGGAGTGTGCGGTTCTCTCTCACGACCGGAGGGTGCACTTCGGCGGCCCACTCCGGCTTGCGTGATGGTGCACCGGCCCTCGCTGGGGCGGGCACGATCGGCAGATCCACCGTTTTCTGGACGTACTACGACAGGAAACGAAAGGGCCCCCGAAAGCGAAGCGAAACCGTGTGACCGCCGCTAAGCGCCCAGCGCCGTGCGCCCGGCCCCGCGTGCCTCCGACGGGCTCATGCCGTAGGCGCTCTTGAAGGCGTGGCTGAAGTGGGCGGGGTCGGGAAGGCCCCAGCGGCTTCCGACGGTGGCGACGGGCATATGGGCGAGCGCGGGGTCCCCGAGGTCGCGCAGGCACTCGGCGAGGCGACGCTCCCGGAGCCAGCCCGAGACCGTGTATCCCCGCTCGGCCAGCAGCTTGTAGAGGAAGCGCCGCGATATGTGGTGGGCGGCCGCGATCCGGTCGGGGCCGAGCCTCGGGTCGGAGAGCCGCTGCTCCATGTACGTGAGGATCCGCTGGGCCAGCAGCTCCCGCCCGTCGTCCTGCTGCGTCACGTGCACGGCACCCCGGTCCGAGAGCATCGCGCCGACCAGGTCGACCACGCTGTCCGCGAGCCGAGGCGTGCCGAGAGCGTCCAGTTGCCGCACCTGCCCGGCCAGTCCGCGCAGGAACGGGTGCACCACGGGCCCCAGTCCGTCGCTGCACGACACGGTGGTGGCGATCACGCGGGTCAGGTCGCGCTCGGGCAGCCGGAGCATAACCCGCGGGAACATCAGCACGAGTGTGCGGTACGGCTGGTCGAAGTCGAGTGTGTACGGGTGCCGGGTGTCGTAGATGGCCAGCTCGCCCGGCTTGAGCAGGGCCTGGCGATCCGCCTGGCTCAGCATGCACTGCCCGGCCAGCTGGAGACTCACCTTGACGAAATCGGCCGGGTCGGAGGCGATGTGCCTACGGGTGTGGGCGACGACGTGCGGATCCGCGGCCACGACAGACACCTGCACCGCGCCGAGCTGGGCGGTGTGCAGGGAGGCGCGGAAGTCGGGAACCTCGTGCGGCAGTGCTTCCAGCGGCACGAAACTCTGGCCGACCACTTCCCTCCAGAACTCGAAGCGTCCTGCGGAGGTGTCGTCCGACGGAGTCGTCATCGAGGGCATGGGTCTCCTCTGCGAGCCCTTCGGCAAGCCGGCAGGTAGGCGTGCCGCCGGATACTAACTGTCGTATCCGGTTTTTACAAAGTGTGATGAATGGGTTGTATGGGAAGATCCCGTGTCTGTCGAGGGCGCGGCGAGGGGGTCCCGGAAGGGCGCGAGGCACCTCCGGGTCCCCCCACCGCCGGGAGCATCAGCCGAGGCCGTCCGCACCCACCTGAACCGCGGACTCGTCGAGGACGGTGTCGGTCACGGGCCGCGGGCGTCCGTCCAGGTCGAGGACGGGGACGGCCTCCTTGTACCAGGACTCGATGACGGCGTTGCCCCAGAAGTCGCGGCGGCGGTCGTCGCGCACGTTCCAGCGGTACGTCTCGTGGTCCGGGTCGCCGGTGTAGTAGTCCGAGGTGTAGATCTCCACGCGGTGGCCGTCGGGGTCGCGCAGGTAGAGGTAGAAGGCGTTGGAGACGCCGTGCCTGCCGGGGCCCCGTTCGATGTGGTGCTCTTTGTGCAGTGAGCCGAAGATGTCGGCCGCGCGCAGTACCTGGTGGGACTCGTGGGTGGCCACCCCGACGTGGTGCAGGCGCGGCCCGGCACCCCCTGTGAAGGCGACGTCGTGGACGGTCTGCTTGCGGTACATCCAGGCCGCGTACAGCTCGTGCTCGTCCCCCTCGATCGTTTCCGAGCAGCCGAAGCCGAGGGACTGGTAGTGGGCGTAGGCGGCCGGGATGTCGGGGGTGCAGATGTTGAAGTGGTCCAGGCGGGCGATCTCGGCGCCGTGGCGGATGTCGTAGCGCTGGATGAGGCGCTCGGCGCGCTCGATCTCGTGGAAGAACTCCACGGGGAAGCCGAGGGGGTCGATGACGCGGACCGCGTCGCCGATACCGTGCGTTCCCTCGCCCTTCTTCAACCGCTTGACCGGGCAGCCGAGTCCGGCGAAGAACTTCTCCGCCTTGTCGACGTCCTCGGGGGTGCGGACGCGATACGAGATGTGGTCGAGGGCCGCCAGGTCGCCCTTGCGCAGCACCAGCGAGTGGTGGGTGAGTTCGTCCGTGCCGCGCAGGTACAGCGACTCGGCGTCCTCGTACTGCACGTGGAAGCCGAGCATGTCGACCCAGAACCAGCGGGCGGCACCGAGGTCGGTGACGGCGAGCTGGGCGTAGGCGGACCGGACGACGTCGGGGGCGTTCGAGGCGGTCATGAGGTGGCTCCGAAGCGGGGGGTGTGCACCTCGGCGAGGGCGACGTGGACGATCTTCGATTCGGTGTAGAAGTCGATGCTGTGGGCGCCGCCCTCGCGGCCGACGCCGGAGGCCTTGACCCCGCCGAAGGGAGTGCGCAGGTCGCGGACGTTGTGGGAGTTGATCCAGACCATGCCGGATTCGACGGCGTGCGCGATGCGGTGGCCGCGCTTGAGGTCCGAGGTCCAGATGTAGGCGGCCAGGCCGAACTGCGTGGCGTTCGCGAGTTCCACGGCCTCGGTCTCGTCGTCGAAGGGGGCGACGGCCACGACCGGGCCGAAGATCTCCTCCTGGAAGATACGGGCGTCGCGTTCGACGTCGGCGAAGACGGTGGGCTGGAGGTAGTTGCCTTCGGCGAGGTGGTCGGGGCGGCGGCCACCAGCGACGAGGCGGGCCTCCTTCGTGCCGATCTCCACGTAGTTCAGGACGCGCTCGTAGTGTTCGGGGTGTACCAGTGCGCCGACCTCGGTGGCCGGGTCGGAAGGGAGCCCGACGCGTACGTTGGCGGCCCGCTCCGCCAGTCGCCGGGTGAACTCCTCGTACAGCGGGCGCTCGACGAGTACGCGTGAACCCGCCGTGCAGCGCTCCCCGTTGAGGGAGAACACGCCGAACACGACCGAGTCCAGCGCGGCCTCGAGGTCGGCGTCGGCGAAGACGACGACCGGGGACTTGCCGCCCAGCTCCATCGACACCGTCTTCAGGTGCTCGGCGGAGGACCGGATGATGTGCCGGCCCGTTTCGGAGGAGCCGGTGAAGGAGATCAGCGGTACGTCCGGGTGGTCGACGAGGGCTTGGCCGGCCTCCTCGCCGATGCCGTGGACGATGTTCACCACCCCGGCCGGGACACCTGCCTCTTCGAAGATCTCCGGCCACAGCGACGCGGAGAGGGGGGTCCACTCGGCCGGCTTGAGGATCAGCGTGCAGCCCGACGCCAGGGCGGGGGCCAGCTTCCAGCTCTCCAGCATGAACGGGGTGTTCCACGGCGTGATCAGTCCGGCGACCCCGACGGGGGTGCGGACGACGTAGCTGAACTGGTCGTCGCCCTGCCGGAACGCCTCCTCGCCGAGGGCCACGATGACATCCGCGAAGTAACGGAAGTTCTCGGCGGCCCGCCGCGCCTGGCCACGGGCCTGCGTGATCGGCAGCCCGGAATCGTACGACTCGAAGGCGGCGAGCCGGTCATGACGGGCCTCGACGGCGTCGGCGATCCGGTACAGGACACCCGCGCGTGCCCGGTTGGAGAGCCCGGCCCACTCCGGGAACGCGACCCGGGCAGCCGTCACCGCCCGGTCCACGTCGGCCGCGGAGCCACGCGCGGCCTGTGCGTAGGCCGTGTTGGAGACCGGGTCGGCGACGTCGAAGGTGCGTCCGTCCGCGGCGTCGACGAGGGCACCGCCGATCCAGTGCGGGATCACGGACGGAAGGTGCTCAGGGGTGGAGGGAAGGTGCTCAGGGGTGGTGCTCACTGCGCGGCTCCGATCTGCTGGGTGAGGTCTCCGCCCTCGCGGAGCAGCGCGCGGATCTTCGACAGGCCCGCGTCGGTGGGAGAGATGAGCGGCGGGCGGACATGGGACGACGCGATACGTCCCTGCTGGTGCAGCACCCACTTCGCCGGCGCCGGGTTCGTCTCGACGAACAGGAGGTCGACGAGCGGGTGCAGGCGGTAGTGGATATCGCGGGCACCGTCGAAATCGCCCGCCTCCCACAGCTCGTACATCCGAGCCACCGCGCCGGGCGCGAGATTGGCGACGGCCGAGACGAACCCCGCACCGCCGAGCGCGAGCAGCGGCAGGCACAGCAGCTCGATGCCCGACCACACCAGCAGTGAGCGCCCGCAGGCGTGCAGCACGCGCGAGAAGTGCTCGAAGTCCTTGGTGGTCTCCTTGACCCCCACGAAGTTCTCGAAGTCGGTGAACAGCCGCTTCACTGTCTCGGGCGCGATGTCGACGGCCGTGCGCGAGGGCACGTTGTAGGCGACGATCGGCAGGTCCGGGAACTCCCGTGCGACGGTCGCGTACCACTGGTACAGCGCCTCCTGCGTGGGGCGCGCGTAGTACGGCGTGATGACGAGCGCGGCATCCGCGCCCAACTCCTGTGCTGCTGCGGTCATTTCGAGGGTCTCGTCGAGCTTGGCCGAGCCGGTGCCGGGCAGGAACGGGACGCGGTCGCCGATCTCCTCGACCGCCGTCCGCATCCCCGCGATCCGCTCGCTGACGCTCTGCGCGCTGGGCTCCCCGGTGGACCCGCCCAGCGAGATGCCGTGCGAACCGGACTCCAGCTGGAAGCGGATCAGCGCGCGCAGGCTGTCGTGGTCGACGGCTCCGTCCGCGGTGAAGGGGGTGATGGCGGGAGCGATGGATCCGCGGATGGCGGACGGGTCGCTGCGGAATTTCATGTGGGCTCTCCTTGCGTGCTGCGTTGCTTGCGCCACCGCTCGTACATCTCGTGCCAGTCGGGACCGAGGGGATACAGGCCGTCGATGTCGTGCCCGGCGCGCACCTGTTCGGTGATGAAGTGCTCCCGCTGTTCCTGCTCCCGGCAGTCGGTGATCAGGTCCTCGGCCAGCTCGGGCGGCACGACGACCACGCCGTCCGCGTCTCCCACCAGCAGGTCGCCGGGCTGCACGAGGGCTCCACCGCAGGCGATCGGTACTCCCGTGTCCCACGGCACATGGCGGCGGCCGAGGACAGAGGGGTGGGCTCCGCCGTGGTAGACGGGCAGCCCCAGTTCGGTGACGGCGACGCTGTCGCGCAGGCCTCCGTCGGTGACCACCCCGGCCGCGCCGCGCTGTTGGGCGCGCAGGGCGAGGATGTCGCCGAGCGTGCCGGCGGATGTGTCCCGGCGGGCGTCCATGACCAGCACATGGCCGGGTCGCAGCTGCTCGATGGCCTGCTTCTGGGCGTTCATGCCGTTGCCGTACCGCTTGAACAGGTCCTCGCGCAGCGGCAGGTAGCGCAGCGTGTGGGCGACGCCGACCATCTTCGTGTCCGGCCGTGTGGGGCGTACCCCGTCGATGGACATGTGCGGCAGTCCGCGCCCTCGCAACTGTGCGCTGAGTGTGGCGACCGCGACCGAACGCAGTCCCTCCTCGATGCGTTTGTCGAGTAGTGGCTCGGGGATGAACGCGGCTCCGTGGGCGGCCTCGCGTTCGGCCGCGTCCGTCCTCGGCATCGCTCCGTACGTCTCCAGGGCGGGCCCGGAGGCGATGGGGTTGCGCAGCCGCCCGGTGGACTGCCCGCTGCCGGTGACCTCGACCTCCACCGTGTCGCCGGGGGAGACGACGGACGCGCCGGCGGGAGTGCCCGTAAGGATGACGTCCCCGGGCTCCAGCGTGACCAGTCTCGACAGATCGGCGACGAGCTGTCCGAAGGGAAAGAGGAGCGTGTCGGTGGTGTCGTCCTGCACGAGTTCGCCGTTGACCCAGGTTTGCAACCGGAGTGCGGCCGGGTCGAGCCGACGGGCATCGAGCAGCCGCGGCCCGATCGGGGTGAAGCCGTCCGCGCCCTTGGAGCGGAGGTTGGAGCCGCGGTCGGCATACCGCAGGTCGTAGACCCCGGCGTCGTTCGCGGCGGTCACCCAGCGCACGTGGGACCAGCCGTCCTCCGGCCGCACCCGCTGGGCCCGGGTGCCGACGACCAGGGCGATCTCGCCTTCGAACCCGAGAAGTTCACATCCCTCCGGGCGGACGATGGCTTCCTTGGTGCCTGCCAGCGACGAGGGGGGCTTGAGGAAGTAGGAGGGCTGCGCCGGGATCCGGCCGCGCTCCTTGGCCCGGCTGGGGTAGTTGAGATGGACAGCGATGATCTTCGAAGGGGGGTTCCCCAGGGGGTGCGTCATCAGGAGCGCTCCAGGAACGCCTGGACCTTCGCCTTGTGCGGCTCACGGTCGTACGACTTCACGTACGCGCCGGCCATGCGGACGGGATCGCCGAAGAAGTAGTACTCGTACAGGGCCTGGCGGCTGGAGAAGGCGGAGATGCAGGTGTCCCAGACGAGACGGAACAGCTTCACGCGTTCGGCGCCGGTGAGGGTGGCCGACTGGAGGTAGGCCTCGATGTCGGCGGCCGCCGGGCCTGTGATGTCGAGTTCGGTCGGGGTGGCCATCAGGCCGGATGCGCCGAGCTTGCGCAGGATCTGCGGGAAGCGCTGGTAGAGCTTGGGGTAGAGGTTGCGGGCGGCGTTGAGGGGGGCCCAGGCCGGGGTCAGCACCCCGTACTCGTTGACCTCGGCGTCGGCTTCCGCCGCGCGCAGGAAGGCGCGCAGCGTCTCCAGCGTGGTGATGATCTCGGCGATGTCCTCCTGGACGTGCTGGAACTGCTCGATGCCGATGGCCTCCGTGAGGAGTGTCACCAGTCCGAGGATGTACTCGGTCTTGGCGGTGGTGCGGGTGACGACCTGGTGGGTCATGTGCACCACGGAGGCCGTCTGGGAGTAGAAGCCGTTGCACAGCTCGGCGTCACCGAGCGCGAAGCAGCGCTCGAAGGGCACGTGCACGTCGTCGAAGACGACCACACAGTCCGATTCCTCGAAGCGGGAAGCGAGGGGGTGGTCGTGGCGCGGGCGGTCGTAGTCGAGGGGCTCGCGGGCGATGTAGCGCAGGCCGGGGGTGTCGTTGGGGATGGCGAAGGCGTACGAGTACGGCTTGTCCTCGGGGGTGCCGCGGAGCACGGTCGAGGGGAAGACGAGCATCTCGTCGGCGAAGGGGGCGATGGTGGCGAGCATGCGCGCCCCGCGGATCACCACGCCGTTGTCGTCCTCCTTCACGATGCGTGCCGCGAGCTTGCCGCCCGCCTGCTGGGTACCGGCCACCGCCCGGTTGACCTGCGGCGGGATCAGCGTGTGCGTGCACAGCAGATCCTCTTCGCGGGCCTTCTCGTAGTAGCGGCGGATGTTCTCGCCGAAGGCGGGATTGGCCTGGGCGAACCAGTCGGCGGCCGAGGCGAGCGCCATCAGGGAGCTGTTCATGTAGTCCCCGGTGCGGCCCAGCATGCCGTTGCTGTGGTCGGCCCACACCTTGAACGCCTTACGGCGCTTGACGAGATCGTCGGGGGTGCGCGGAGTGAGGAAGGACGTGCCGACCGGCTCACCGGAGGTGGGGGAGGCGTACGTGAGGACGTCCTTGTGTTCGTCGCTGTGCTGGAGGTCGTACAGCTCGGCGTAGGTCTGCACCACGTTGCGGAAAGCGGGGTGTTCCTGGATTCCTCCGGTGAGCGTCTCGCCCTGGATGTGCACGGTGGGGCGGGACTGGGAGAGGCGCTCGAGGAATTCCTTGCCGGTGCGTGCGGCCATGCTGGTTCTCCTGGGGAGTGGGGTGGGGCTTGAGAGGGGGCGGGACGGGCGGAAGAGCTTCAGAAGAGGTGCTCGATGCCGTCGGTCGACTCGGTCGTGGACGCGAAGCGGCTCCAGGCGTAGGTCAGGGCGTCACCGTCGCGGTGACCGAGGTCGGTGACGCGGCCGAGGACCAGGGTGTGGTCGCCGCCGTCGTACGCCCGCCAGGGCTCGCACTCCACCCAGGCGAGCGGGTCGGCCAGCCGGGGGACGCGCGCGCCCTCCGTCCAGCGGGGCTCCGCGGTGCTCGGGGCCCCGGCGAACAGCCGGGCCAACTGCTCCTGTTCGGCACCGAGGATGTTCACGCAGAAGGGCCCGTCGGCCAGCTGGTCGTGGCAGCGGGCCCGGCGGGCGACGCTGACCAGGACCAGCGGCGGTTCGGCGGACACGGACGTGAAGGAGTTCATGGTGGCGCCCCGCGGACCGCTGTCGGTCGCGTACGACACCACCGTGACGCCGGTGGCGAAACGGGACATGCAGGCACGCAGCGCGCCGGGACTGGGGGGAGCGAGTGCTTCGGGCATACGAGGTTCCTTCGGATCGATCGCCCGCCACACCGTCCCCGTCGACGGGGGAGGAACGGCCGGGGCTACCCGGCCGCGCATCGGAACGCACGGCCGGGAGGAGACCTGTCCCCTGACAGACCCAGGGGACAACGCAGAACAACTACTGCTCAGGGCATATAATCAATGCTTTGACTAATTGCGACCGTACCCCCGCCGGCATCTCTGGGGAAGCCCTCGCGCGAAGGTTTTTTACGGTACGGAAACCTGGACGGGGTGCCGAGGCGTGCCCGCTTCCCGAGTTCGGTCCGGGGTGCCGCCCGACCTACACTCCGACTGTGACCCAGGAACCGGAACCGCTGGATGCCGACCACCTGCACTTCTGGTCGTTCATCGACCACGCCGTCGACCGGGCCTCGCGGGAACTCCCCGACATCGACCCGCTCGCCATGCGGCTGGTGCTCACCCTCCACCGCGCGGCCAACATGCTCGTCTACGACCTCGAATCCGCCGTACACAGGCCTCGCGGCTGGTCATGGCCCGGCTTCCGAGTGCTGTTCGCCGTCTGGCTGTCGGGCCCGGTCGAGGCGAAGAAGGTCGCGGAGCTGTCCGGCATGAGCCGAGCCGCCGTGTCGGCACTGGTGAACACGCTGGAACGGGACGGCCTGGTGAGCAAGGAGCGCGCCTCCTACGACGGGCGCGCGGTCCAGCTCGGCCTCACCGAGGCCGGCCTGCATGCGATCGCCACTGCCTTCCAGGCACACAACGCACGTGAACAGGAGTGGGCGGGCGCTCTCAGTGAGGACGAGCAGCAGACCCTCATCGAGTTGCTCGGCAAGCTGACCGCGCACTCCGCGCACTCCGACGTCCGGCATCGGACCTGAGTGGGTCTTCCCAGGGCGACGAGTCAGTGGCAGGCGTCCACCTGGCGGACGCGACTGCTTCGCCGCCCAAGCCGCCTACCAGCGCCGACCGCAGTTGCGGCACGGGCGCCCGAAACCGTCGGCCGGCGGGGCACATCCCTTCTCCGCGTCGCCCGTATTCGGCTCAGTGCTGAGCCGGTGGGCCGGCTGGGCGTCGCCTCAGGTGGGGCACGGGCACGCCTCGACGATCTGCTTCATGGCGATGGCGGAGATCAGCTTCTGTACACCCGGCAGTCTGGTCAGCTGCCCTTCGTAAAAACGGCCTGCCGCGGGAGCGGCAGGATGCCGACGTCAGGGTGTGGCCTTAACCCGACTGAGCGCCCCGAATGGTGTCACGGTGAGGAATGGCTGACGGTGGATCACGTCAAGGCCGGGTCAGGTCAGCTGACAAAGCGCCAGCTGCCCGGCTGCGACGGAAGGAATGCCAGATGCGTTCTGCCCGCATGCTGCTCGTCACCGGAGCGGCCACGGCCGCCCTCGCGATCTCCGTGCCCATCGCCTACGCGGATGCGTCGGGTGACCGGGACCACAAGGACTCTGCCCACAGCAAGGAGCACGACAAGGACAGCAGGCACGACTCCCCCCGCGGTGGGATGCACACCGGTGGCGGAGCACTGACCACGGTGAGCGAGGACGACGGGGGCGCCGGCAGAGACGCCAGGCACGACCCCCAGACCTACGAGGAAAGGGACGGCGGGCGCCACGCCGATTCCTGGAGCGGCGACCACGACAAGGATCGCTGGAAGCCGGAGCACGACAAGGACCGCTCGAAGCCGGAACACGACAAGCCGCGCGGCGGCATGCACACCGGAGGCGGTGCGCTCGCCACGCCGGGTGTCACCTCCGGCGGGCTGGCCGTGCTGGCGGTGGCCGGCACCGGTCTGTACGCGCTGCGGCGCAAGAAGGCTTCGGACAGCGTGGCCTGACCGATGCCTGACGCCATAGCAGCCGGGCCCGCCGCACATGCCTCGCGTCGCGGCGGCCCGGCTCGCCTTCCCGCGTGTTGTGTCAGCCCCGCTGCCGTGCCCGAGAGAGGTGGTGTCCGATGGCAGCCAGTCCTCCTTCCCCTACCGATGCCAGCCCAATGCCGCCCGAGCGGAGATCACGCACCGGTGTGACGGTGTTCTGGGGCGTGGCCGTCCTGGTCATGGTGGTGAGCTTCGTCGTCGGTCATGACGAGCCGTCCGATGTCGGCCGCGCGCCGCATGCTCCGCCGGCCGTCGCCTCGACCTCGTCGTCCGCCGTGCACGGGGCGGGAAAGCATCTGCCGTGGTCAAGGCCGACCCGCCTGCTCATCCCCAGAATCTCGGTCGACGCGCCCTTCACCGACCTCGCCATCGGCCGGTCGGGCCAGCTCGAACCCCCTCCGGCCGACGACGTCAACCTCGTCGGCTGGCACGCCAAGGGCGTGTCCCCCGGTGAGACAGGCACCGCGATCATCGCCGGGCACGTGGACACGGCGACGTCTCCGGCCGTGTTCGCGGACCTCGCCGAACTGAAGAAGGGCGACCGTTTCCAGGTCGCCAGGGCGGACGGACGCAAAGCCTCCTTCGTGGTCGACAGCGTGGAGACGTTCGACAAGGAGCGCTTTCCCGACCGGCGCGTGTACGCCGATACCTCCCAAGCCCAGGTACGGCTCATCACCTGCGCGGGGGACTACGACCGCGACGCGAAGGACTACACCGAGAACCTGGTGGTCTTCGCGCACCTCACCTGAGAGGTCTGTTCCCGATGCCCGCCGCAACGGCCTTGGCGGACTCCTCCCGCCGCCCCTGATGCGCGGCCACTTGAGAATGGGCAGCTGGATCTGTGCAGAGCCGCGTACGACCCGGATGCCAAGGAGGCCGCCTTCTACAGCGCTACGGCAGCGCCCTGAGCGACAGGCACCCACGCGCCGTTCCCGGGAGAACCGGGGGGCGGCGGTGGCTCCCGCGCCCGGGCCGGTCCGAGCCCCGCCCTATGACTTCCGAGGGTCACAACTGTCTCCCTCTCCTCTTCTAATGGGAGCCGAGCCGACGGGGGAGTCGGGGAGTCGGAGGACGACTGATCCGGTCTGTAGGACCGGACGGGCAGGGGGTGGCCACGGTGCGGGCTTCGAGGTTCGTGTCCACGGTGGCGCTGTCGATGTGCGTGGTGGCCATGGGCGGCTGCGCGGAAGGCGCGGGCGGGAATGACGCGGGGGAGTCGCGGCCCGTACCGCGGTCCACCCGGGCCCAGGACGATCTGCTGAAGAGCGCCGAATCCGCGCTCGTACGGCGCTGCCTGACGGAACGTAAGGTGGCGCTGCCACCGGCGCAGCGCGGGTCGGCGAACCGGACCGGAACCGGCAGCGGTACCGCGCAGGACCAGGGAGCCGCACGACAGCGCCAGTTCCCGTACGGGATCGACGACCCCGCCTGGGCCGCCGAGCACGGCTTCGGCAGCGCGGCGGCGACCGGAGGCGGCCCGGACCGAGGTGACGGAGCCCGCGACGCCCCGCAGGCACAGCCGACACAACAGGCACAGCCGACACAACAGGCACAGCAGCAGGCAGGGCAGGCGCCGGCATCCAAAAGGCAGGCGGCGGAGCGGCAACAGCGGCTGGCCGACGCGTTGTTCGGCATCGGACGCCGTGAACTGTCCACCCGGACGGCCACCGGACTGGTCGTCACGGCCAACAGCGACGGCTGCCTCGCTGAAGCACAACGTGTCCTCTACGGCGACCAGGCGCGCTGGTTCCGTGCCGAGGTCGCGGTCAACAACCTCGAGGCCGCCGCTCACCACCGCGTGACCCGGGACGCGGCGTACCGGGCCGCGCTCGCCCGGTGGGCGCGCTGCGTAGCCCCGGTGCAGAAGGCCGAGGACCCGGGAGAGCTGCGCAACGCATGGCAGCGCCGTGCCCGCGACCTCGAGCCGCGCCAGGCCACGGGTCTACAGCGGCGGTACGCCGTCGCCGAGGCACGGTGTGTGCGGAGCACGGACCTCGCAGGCACCGGCGCCCGGCTGGAGAAGCGCCACGCGGCCGACGTACGGGCCGAGTACGCCGACCTGGTCGCCGACCACCGGCGGATGCGTGAACGCGGCCTGCGCCATGCCGTCCGGCACGGCCTCTGAGCGCATCTCCCTGCGACCGACACCACCGACATCACCGAGGCCCGCGGCCCAGCCGGTGCTTCACCTATGAGGTTTCCCCGCAGACCGCTGCACCGCCTTCAAGCCCAGCAAACGCCGCCTCGCCGCCTCCGCAGCCGCGCTGTCCCGCGGTGCCGCGCGCCGCGTCACCACAACCAGACTCCCGGAGCCATGGCCGGTCGACCGGTCGACCAGAGCACCGGGTTCAGCGAGTGCGTCCCGTCGGGGGCCACTCGGCTTCACGCACCAAGATCACCGAAGCACCGAAATCACCGAAACATCGAGATCGCCCAACCGCACGGCGTTCCCTATCGAAAGGACCGACATCATGCGCAAGACCTTCATCTCCGCGGCCGGCGCGCTCCTCGCCGCCGGTGCCGCCCTGGCCGCCGTACCGGGTACGGCCCAGGCCGCAGCTCCCTGTGCCGAAGGGAGTTTCTGCGCCTACACCGACGCCAATTACGGCGGCCTGTCCGTGGGCTGGACCGGCGACGACGGCTGGTGGGAGGGCAACATCGCGGACGAGGACAGCTCGTGGGCCAACCACGGGATCTCGGGCCCGGGTATCAAGGACCACGTCAAGGTCTACGCGAGCGCATGGCAGGGCGGCGGCGTCACCATCTGCCTGACCCCCGGCCAGGAGGTCCCCTCCAACGCCACCGCCAACGACCGGGGCGACTCCCACACCTGGACATCCAGCTGCTGAACGCACAAAGGAGGCCGGCTCACCACCTGGGTGTCCCCCGGGTGGTGAGCTTCGCCGCTGGGGCACCGCGATACTGCACGCACGAACCGCCGAAGAAATGAAAGCGCGACCGACACCGCGCCGTTCACCTTCGTCGGCGGCGTCGAGGCAGCCATCAGCGCCGCACTGGAGTACGCCTGCGACCGGGTCGTCGGAGGGTTCGGCGTTCTTTCGCGACCTGCCCCCTGGCCGACCCGATCCGTCTCGACAAGCCTTCTCCGGTCGTCCGCGGCGACCGCGTGACACACCTCGTGTACAACGTCGCGAAGGGGTGATCGCGGGCCAGAACCGGTGATACGCCGGCGCGACTCGGGCAGCCTGGTCCGGCACCGGCCCCTGCCGGACCACCGAAATGACAGGGCCACGGACAGGTGCAGAGGTCGATCACCGCGAGGTGGGTCACGGTGGATCACGCTTCAAGGGCGGACGAGGACGGCCTGAGGCGGCAGGTGAGGCACTCGGCAGTTCTGATGCCGGTGCGCGACCGCCCCACGGACGAGGTCGGCACCGCCAGCCCGCCGTTCACCCGAACCGAAGTTCTGCCCACCCTCACGCCTGTCCGCGGTTGGATGGCCTCATGACCGACGCGAGTATGCGACAGGAGCCGTTGGACCCCGCCGACGAGCAGATGATGCGGGCCAATCAAGCGAACTGGGACGCCCGGACGCCCGTCCACCTGGCCAGCCAGTTCTACGGCCTGGACAAGCCCCTCGAGCCGGCCCGGTGGTTCGCCGACTGGGAGTGGGAGGACCTCGGCGATCTGTCCGGCCGCGACGTGCTGCACCTCCAGTGCCACCTCGGCACCGAGACGATCGCCTTGGCTCAGCGCGGGGCCCGAGCGGTCGGCCTCGACATCTCCGAGGCATCGGTCAGGGCCGCGGCCGGCATCGCCCAACGAGCGGGCGCCGACGTCGAATACGTACGGGCCAATGTGTACGACGCAGGTGAGGCCCTTGGCGAGCGGCGGTTCGACGTCGTCTACACCGGCAGGGGCGCCCTGTGCTACCTGCCCGACCTGGACCGCTGGGCCGCGACGATCGCTCGACTCCTGCGACCCGACGGCCGGTTGTACATCGCCGAGTTCCATCCGCTCCTCAACTCGCTGGGGCCCAAGCCCGCCGAGGGCGAAGGCTCCGAACTCCTGCTGCGCCACGACTACTTGGGGAGCGGGACAGCCGTGCACCGGGACGCCAGGTACACGTACACGGACGGCCCGGCCGTGGCAGGCGCCACCGACAGTTTCGAGTGGATGCACGGCGTGGGCGAGGTCGTCAACGCCCTGGTGGGGGCGGGCCTGCGGATCGAGCGGCTGCGAGAGAGTGACGAACTGCCGTGGCCGCGCTGGCCCGAGATGCGCCGCACCTCCTCCGGCTGGTGGCGCCTGCCGGACAGTTCCGCACGCATTCCTCTCCTGTACGGGCTCCTCGCCCGCCGCTGAACAACTGCAGTCACCCCGGCCTCGATGGGCAACAGGCCGCAGGGCGGGGTCATTGGTGACGGGCGACATGTCGTGATCGGTGCTTGAAACACGTGCACCCGCAGCGTGAGCGGTCTCCGAGGGAGGTCGATCATACGGCGAATGGCGGTCCCTCATGACAGTGGCCGAGTCCCGCCAGTGGGAGCACGGCGGCATTCGGCCACCCCTCCGCATGGTCAGGGCTGGTCAGGGCTTCTCCACCGTCGTCAGCCACAGCATCACGTACCGCTCCACGTCGACGCCCAACGCCACGTCCACCAGGGCCTGTTCGCGTGCGCCCTCATGGATCTCGGCCTCGCCGGGGCGCGGGCGGCGGTCGACGATCGTCTGACCCCGGGCGGGGCCGGGGGCCAGGCTCACCTCGACCGGCAACGGCTCGGTGGTGATGCCTTCCGGGTCGACGACCGCGCAGATCGCGCCCGCGTCACCGAGGCCGCCCATGGGGGTGGGGTCGCCGGAGGTGGCCGGGTCGCGGTGGGCGAGCAGTTCGCCGGCCAGCCGCAGCCGGGGCTCCGAACTCGCGCGCAGCCTCTGGACATCCGCGGCCGGGACGAGGACCTGCTGGAACACGTCGAGGCCGTACATCGTGATCGGCACTCCGGCGGTGAGCAGGATGGCGGCGGCCTCCGGGTCGTGCCACACGTTGAACTCCGCGACCGGCGTGGCGTTCCCGGCCGCCACCGCGCCGCCCATGAACACGATCCGCTCGATGTTCCGTACGACTTCCGGGTGCGTACGCAGGAGCAGCGCGATGTTGGTCAGTGGCGCGGTGGGAATCAGGGTGACCGGTCTCGGCGAGGCGAGGATCTCCCGCCGCAGCAGCGTCACCGCGTCCACGTCGACCGGCACCCGGGTCGGCGCGGGCAGCCCGAGGTCGCCCATCCCGTCCTGGCCGTGCACGTGCCGCGCCGTCCGCACCGGTTCGATCAGCGGCCGCTCGGCACCCCGGGCCACCGGAATGCCGGGCGCCCCGGCCTGCTCCAGCACGGTCAGGGTGTTGCGGACGACCCCGTCCACATCGGTGTTCCCGGCCACGCAGGTCACCGCCCGCACGTCGAGACCGGGATGTCGTACGGCGAACAGCAGGGCCAGGGCGTCGTCGACACCGGTGTCGCAGTCGATGATCACCGGGATGGGCTGACCGGTCACGGCGGCGCTCCTCCGTCCAAGAGTGTCTGTACGACATTGACCTTACGCAGCCGCCCACAGTCCGGACCCGCGAGCCCCGACCCGGGCGCCGACCCGGCCCAGGGGCTTCGCGACGGGCGCCGCCCCCGACGGCTCATGTTCGTCATCAAGGGCTGACGAGACCGACGTTCGTGAGCGCGGATTCGGCGCGCGCGTCGGCCGCATACCGCATGGTGTACGGCCGAAGGTTCCAGGCGGCGACCGTGTAGCCGAGGCTTCCCTCGTCTCCGGCTCGGGCCTCGATCCGCCAGGGGGTGCCGCCGGTGGGGTAGAACCGCAGTGTCAGCGTCCGGCCTGACGGCAGGTAGAGCTCGGCGACGGACCGGTCCACGACCAGACGCAGTTCGATCGGGGCTGCGGACGCTGTCGTCGCCTCGGGGCAGGGGAGGCGATACGTGCCGCCGTGCGCGCGCGGGTCGAGGGAGGCGTGGTCACGGTCCACGACGAGCTCACCGGCGGCAGGGTCGATCCTGATGTCGAGGTACTCGGCGCCGTCGGCGGAGGTCACCAGCCGCAGCCCCGCTGTCGTCCCGGCGGCGCGGGGCTCCAGACGGGCCGTCAGGTCGAAGCTCGGGCCTACCGTCCCCAGCGCGGCCGTTCCGGCGGTCTCGCCGGCAGCGGTCACCGCGCGCGCGTCGCGCAGCGAGAGGAGTTCCACGGCAGGTCGCTGTCGTACGGAGCCGTCCTCGGCGAGTGTCACCTCGCGCGGCAGTGTCAGCAGCCCGGCCCAGCCGGCCTCCCGTACCCACCCCGGGTCGCGGGCCTCCCACGACCAGCCCCACAGCAGCCACCGGCCATCGGGGGCGTGCAGCAGCGCCGGGGCGTAGAAGTCGGGGCCGTGGTCGAGCAGGGCCGGGGCGTCGGCCAGGAAACGGCCGTCCTGCTCGCGCCCGGGATAGACGACGGTCCGGCGCGGTCCGAGCTGCGGATCCCAGGCGCCCAGGAGCAGCGCGCCGCGTCCGTCCGCGTGCAGGTACTGGGGGCACTCCCAGCCCAGCTCCGTGTCGGCGCCCGGCGCCACCGGCTGCGGGGCCCGGTCAAGGAACGGGCCCTCGTACTCCCAATGCTCCAGGTCCCCGGACTCGTACAGCAGTGCCGCCGCCCGGCCGTCCGCCTGGGCGGAGCCGACCAGCATGCGCCAGCGGCCGGCCTCGCGCCATACGTAGGGGTCGCGGTACATGGTCGCGCCCTCGGGCAGCTCCGGTATCAGCAGGCTGCCGCGCGGTGTCCAGGTGACACCGTTGTCCCGGGACTCGGCGGTGGTGACCGGCTGGGCCCAGCGGTCGGTGCGGAAGGCGGAGTAGAAGGCCACCATGCGGTCGCCGTCGGAGACGGCGTTGCCGGAGAAGCAGCCGTCGGCGTCCTCTCCGCCCGGCGTGGGGGTCAGTACGAGGGGAAGTTCCTGCCAGGTCAGCAGGTCGGTGCTGCGGAAGTGGCCCCAGTGCATGTTCGCGTGCTCGGGTCCGTACGGGTTGTACTGGAAGCACACGTGGTAGTGGCCGTCGTGGAAGGCCAGCCCGTTGGGGTCGTTGATCCAGTTGCGGGGCGGGCGCAGGTGCGCGACGGGCAGGTGGGGGTCTGCGGGCATGACGGACACGCAGGTGTCCTTTCGGTGTGGGGGCGAAGGAGTGCGGTCAGCCCTTGACGCCGGTGGAGGCGATGCTGTTGACGAACGATCGTTGGAAGGCCACGAACAGGGCCAGGATCGGCACGGTGATCATGGAGGAGTACGCCATGATCTGGCCCCAGCCCACGTTCAGTTGGAAGAAGTAGGAGATGCCCACCATCACCGGCCGCAGGTCCTCGCTCTGCACGACCATCAGCGGCCACAGGTAGGAGTTCCAGGCGGGCAGGAAGGTGAGGATGGCGACCGTGGCGATGGCCGGCCCGGACAGCGGCATGACGATGCGGCGGTAGATGGTGAACCAGCCCGCGCCGTCCACGATCGCCGCCTCGTCGAGTTCCTTGGGGATGCTCTGGAAGTACTGGTGGAAGAAGAAGATCGAGAACGCGTTGGCGACGAACGGCACGATCTGGACCTGGTAGGTGTCCATCCAGCCGGTGGTCCACTCCAGGTGGAAGCCGTTGAGGCGGAGCAGCGGCAGTTGGTTGACCCACCACACCAGCGGCAGGGCGAAGGTCTCGAACGGCACGATGAGGGTGGCGATGACAGCCGTCAGGACGAGCTTCCTGCCGGGCCAGCGCATCCGTGACAGGGCGAAGGCGGCCAGGCTGTTGACGATGATGCCGAGCACCACGGTGATCGACGAGATCAGCACGGAGTTCAGCAGGAACCGTGCCGCCGGGACGCGCTCGAACACGCCCGTGTAGTTGTCCAGCGACAGGGCGCCGACCGGCAGGAAGGCGCGCGGGGAGCCGAGGTCGCCGAAGATCTGGTCGTCCGCTTTGAACGACGAGACCAGCATGAAGACGAGCGGAAGCGCGAAGACCAGGGCCAGGACGACACGGCCGGTGTGACCGCCGAGGTGCTTGAGGAGGGAGGTCATGTCAGTCCTTCTCCCGGGTCAGGAAACGCTGGACGAGGGACACGGTCAGCACGAGCACGAAGAAGACCAGCGAGATCGCCGCCGCGTACGCGGTCTGCTGCTGGTCGTAGCCGGTGTGCACCGCCTGGTAGACGACGGTGGTGGTGGAGTCGAGCGGGCCGCCTTGCGTCATCACCCTGATCTGGGTGAAGAGGCTGAACGCCGCGATGGTGATGGTGACCAGCACGAACGTGCGGGTGGCGCGCAGTCCGGGCCAGGTGACGTGGCGGAAGCGGTGCCAGCGGCCGGCCCCGTCCAGGTCGGCGGCCTCGTACAGCTCGGCGGGGATGGTCTGCAGGCCGGCCAGCCAGATGATCATGTGGAAGCCGACGCCCTGCCAGACCGACATCAGGATGATGACGGGCATGGCGGTGGCGGGGTCGCCCAGCCAGTCCGGGCCGTCGACGGCTCCGAAGGTGAGCGTCGAGAGCACGTTGTTGACCAGGCCGTCCTGCCGGTAGAGGAAGGTCCACAGGAGGGACACGACGACCATCGAGGTGACGACCGGCAGGAAGTAGACGGTGCGGAAGAAGTTGACGCCGCGCACCTTCGTGTTGACCAGCAGCGCGAGCACCAGGGCGAGCCCGGCCTGGAGCGGGACGACGACGGCCGCGAAGTACGCCGTGTTGCGCAGGGACTTGTAGAAGACCGGGTCCTGGAGGAGCAGGGTGAAGTTCCGAAGGCCCACGAAGCGGGCCGGGGTGGGCGAGATGAGCCGTGCGTCGGTGAACGCCAGGGCGAAGGCGAGGGCGACCGGTACGACGAGGAAGACGATCAGCAGCACGACGGCCGGTGTGGCCATGCCGAAAGCGGTGAGACTCTCACGGCGACGGGCGTGCGTCGTTCGGGTTCGCCGGACCGGACGCAGCCGCGCGAGGGCTGCGATCATGGTGGTCACGGTAACTCCAGGGGGAGACGGTCCGGTTCAGGCGGCGCGGCTGAGCAGGTCTGGCGAAGTCCGCTGCGGTTCGGCAGCGCCCCGAAGGGACGCGGGGCCGTGACACATGCGGCTCTGGCGCGATGGGCGTCCCCCCGCTCTTGGGGGTCCGCCCGCTCGAGCGAAGCCGAGAGTGGGGGAGAAGCCGAGAGTGGGGAGCGACCAGCCACGATGGTGCCGCAGCCAATCGACGGCATATCGCGGCAGTTCAGCGGAGCGCTTGGGCGCGGTCGGGGGCCCGAACCGGACCGGGGCGGGTCAGCCTGAGTAGTGGTTGTTCGTCTTCAGGTTGTTGTCGATGTCCTTCGCGGCCTGGCCGAGCGCGCTCTTGGGGTCGGCCCCGGCCAGGATGTCCTGGGCGGCCTTCTGGAATTCGGTGGAGATGTAGGGGTAGGCCGGAGTGACGGGGCGCACCACCGCGTACTTGCGCGCGAACTGGACGAGTACGTTGAACTTCCCGCCTGGCTGGTAGTCCTCGACCTGCTTGGCGGCGGCGTCGGTGGCCGGGATGGTGCTGGTGGCCTCGGCGTAGTCGACGAAGTACTTGGTCTGGCGGGAGAACTTCAGCCACGCCTGCGCGCCGGCCTTGTTGGAGCAGGTGGAGCTCATTGCCCACTGCCAGGAGGCGCCGCCGATCTTGGGTCCGTGACCGAAGTCGACCGGCGGGATGATCGCCAGGTCCTCGCCGAGCTTCTCGGCGTTCTTGGCCGCGTTCCAGCTGCCGTCCCACTGGATGGCGCTCTTGCCGCCCAGGAAGTCCTTGTTCGGGTCGGCTCCGGACTTCTTCGACAGGTAGCCCTTGGTCACCAGCGAGCGGAACCAGGATGCCCACTCCACGGAGCTCGTGCCGTCGAGGGTGCCCGAGGTGGTCTTGTAGCCGTCACGGTCGATCAGATCGCCGCCGAAGCTCTGCAGCTGCGGGGAGTAGGCATAAGGCCACCACTCGCCGCTGCCGCCGGTGCCCATCTCCAGCGGGTACTGGAACTGGCCACTCTTCTTCAGCTTGGCCAGCGCGGAGTCGAATTCGGCCTTCGTCCAGGGTTTGTCGATGGTCGGGATGCGGATGTCGTACTTGTTCAGCACTGACTTGCGGGCGAAGAAGGTGAGGGAGACGTCGTAGAAGCCGAACGCGTAGACCTTGTCCTTGTAGCGGCCGACGGTACTGGCCAGCTGGTCGGACAGCGGTACCTCGCTGCCGGAGACGTCGATCGGGGACAAATAGCCGCCCCAGGCCCAGTTCGGCACGTTGGGGCCGTCCACGTCGAGCAGGCAGGGCAGCTTGCGGGCCGAAGCCGCTGCCACGACGGAGTTGTTGTAGTCGCTCTGCGGGAACGCCTGGAGCTTGACCTTGTACTTGCTCTGAGAGCCGTTGAACTCCTTGATGATCTTCTTGACGACGTCGAGCTCGGCCGAGTTGCCGGCGTTGTGCGTCCACAGCGTCAGCGTGTCGCCGCTGGCTCCGGACGTGCTGCCGCCGCTTCCGGACGCGCATCCGGCGACCAGCGCGGTAGCCGCCGCGACGGCTACACTCGCACTGGCGAGGTGCCTGGTTCTCCACACCACGAGGTTCCTCCATCTCACTGAGACGGGTCTTGCAGGACCCGCCTTGCGACCGGTTGCGACGGTCGCTGTTCTTGGTGGTCGTCCCGCCGCCCGGGGATCTTCGCTCCGAGCGGCGGGACAGCCGTTTTTCGGGTGCCGGTGTCAGCCCTTGGCGGGGGTGCCGATGGAGGCACGTTCCTGCAGCGGCATGGGCACACGGTGTACGACTGCTTCGAGCGGCCCCTCGCTGAGGATCAACTCCACGGCAAGGTGGCCGAGTTGGTAGTGCGGCAGTTTCAGCGTGGTCAGCGCCGGGCGCAGTTGGGACGCGATGTCCTGATCGTCGAAGGAGACCACCGACACGTCGCCGGGCACCGACAGACCCGCCTCACCGAGCGCCTGGTAGGCCCCGAAGGAGAGACGGTCGGTCAGGCACACCAGCGCCCGTGGACGATGGCCCGCCGCCAGCAGCGCGGCAACCTCCCGGTAGCCGTCGCGCGTATCCCAGTCGCACTCGACGACACCGTCCAGGCGAGCCCCGCCCGCCCGCAGAACCTCCTCCAGGCCGCGCATGCGCTCGTTGCCGGCGACAATCCCCTCGGGCGTGGCCGGAACGGCCTGGTGGCCGCCGATCGACCAGATGCCCTCGGTGCGGCCGGCCGCGAGCAGGGCACGGGCCGCGTCCCGGCCGGCCTCCAGCTCGTCCGGGACGACTGACGGCGCATCGAAGCCGGGGGCCAGGCAGTTCAGCAGGACCACCCGGTGCCCGTACAGCTCCTTGGGCGGAGTGACGTACCGGGTGAACATCGACGCGTAGATCACCGCATCGACCTGGCGGTCCAGCAGTGCGTGGACCAGCGACGACTCGGCGGCGCGGTCCCCGCCGGCCTCCGTGATGAACAGCAGGTGGTCCCGTTCCCTGGCAGCCTCCAGTGCGCCGCGGATCACATCGCCGGCGAACGGTGTCGTGGTGATCCGGTCCGACACGAACCCGATGGTCTGGGTCGACTTCGTCCGCAGGCTGCGTGCGGTGACGTTGGGGCGGTAGCCCAGCTCGCGGGCGGCCTCCAGCACGCGTTCGCGGGAGGCGTCGGAGATGCGCATGTCGGTGCGGCCGGAGAGAGCGAACGACGCGGTCGTCGGCGAGACGCCCGCCCTGCGGGCCACGTCGGCCATGGTCACGCGGCGTTCAGGCATCAGCTGCTCAGCTCCGTTGTTAAATCGGATTAGCAAGATGCGATGAGAGTGATGCGCTCTTCGGCCGGTGTCAATATCCCGGACACCTCAAATGAAAAGTAGTGCCATTATCGGACGTTATGTCCGAACTTCAAGTAACGCCTGGGTAAATCGGCTCGCGTTAGCCCTTGCTTTAGCTGACACGGCGCGCGAACGATACCGAGCCACCGGTTAAAACGATTTGGCACGGCGTCAGCCTGCCACGCCGACCCAGGAGTCAGCCATGAGGAGAAGAACGGCCCTCAGCGTCGTGTCCGCCGTCGTCGGCGGTGCGATCGTCCCGTTCTCGTTTGCTCCCGTCGCCACCGCCCGGGAGCGGCGTCCGCCTGGAAGCCCCTCCGCCCGCTGGGACTTCGACGAGCACGCCGGCACGGTCACCCGCGAGGCGGTCTCGGGCACCGCCGACCCCATCGACTACGTCTTCAACGACGCCCGCTACAAGCGCGACAGCGATCCCGTACGGCGCCGCGGGGTGCGCGGCCGGGCGCTGTACTTCGATGGCTACTCGACGGTCGTCACCGCCCAGGGTCCTGGCAAACTCGACCCCACCCGCGGCATCACCCTCGACGTGTGGATCGCGCCCTACGCGTACGAACACGGCATCGACGGCAAGCCCCAGGCCCTGGTCAACCAGCACGACCCGGACGCGAAGACCGGATTCCTGCTCGGCCTGCGCCGCTTCGGCCAGATCGTCTTCCAACTCGGCTTCGGGACCGACCTGATCGAGGTCGAGGGAGCCCCGGACCAGCCGGCCGCCAAGGGCAGATGGACCCATGTCGCGGCCACCTACGACCCGGCCGCCCGGCAACTGCGCCTCTACCGCGACGGCCGGCTGATCGGCACCGCCACCGCCCCGGACAAGGCCCTCGAACTGGCCTCGGGCGAGCCCCTGCTCATCGGGCGGCACAACCGATCCACGCTGCTGAACGGCGAGTTCCACGCAAACATGTACATGGGGTTGATGGACAGTGTCGTGATCCGCCCGGGCACCCTGGACGATCCGACGGCGCGGCAGGAGCACGCCGAGAGCCTCGCGGCGCTCACCGGCCGGCGCGTTCCCCGGCCGGACCTGCTCCAGCAGCGGACCCGATTCGACGGCGACCGGCACCGCCCCCAGTTCCACATGCTGCCGCCCTGGCACTGGATGAACGAGCCGCACGCGCCCGTGTACTTCAAGGGCAAGTACCACATCTTCTACCAGCACGATCCGCTCGGCCCCTACTGGGGCCAGATCCACTGGGGCCACGCGGTCAGCACCGACATGGTGCACTGGCGAGACCTCCCCATCGCCCTCGCGCCCGCCGCGGACTCGGTGGGGCCGGACGGCTGCTGGTCAGGTTCGGCATACGTCGACGGCGACCGGGGGCCGGTGCTCTTCTTCACCGGCGGCGACGACCGGCTGCCCCACCGCCAGCGCACCGGCATCGCGGTCTCCGCCTACCCGACCGACGGAGAGACGGACTTGCTCACCTGGACGATGAAGTCCGAGCCGGTCACCGAAGCGCCAGCAGGTCTCCCGGCCGGCCCGGGCACCGCGTGGGCGGAGAACTTCCGCGATCCCTTCGTATGGGAGGAAGACGGCGTCTGGTACCAGCTGGTCGGCAGCGGCATCGTCGACTACAACGGCACGCAGATCGCCCGGAAACACGGCGGAACCGCACTCGTCTACACCGCACGCGGGCCCGAGGGACCGTGGAAGTACAGAGGCCCGTTGCACTGGAACGACCTCGCCACACAGCCCGAGCCCGGCGAGGTCTGGGAACTGCCGGTCCTCCTCCCGCTCCCCGGCCCCCGGGGCGCGCACACGGGCAAGCACATCCTGCTGATAAGTCCCTGGTGGGAGGCGTTCAACCCGAACGCCGTCAAGCACACGTACTACTGGATCGGCACCTTCGACAAGCGCGACTGCCGCTTCCAGCCCGACCGCGAGAAGCCCCGCGAGTTCGACTTCGGCGAGCACTTCACCGGCCCCTCCGGCTTCGTCACCCCCGACGGCCGGTCCGTGCTCTTCAGCATCACCCAGGACCGCCGGAGTGAACAGCAACACGCCCAGTCCGGCTGGGCGCACAACGCCGGGATGCCCATCGGCGTCTCACTGCGCAAGGACAACACCCTCGGCGTCGAACCGATCGCCGAGGCAGCCGGCCTCCGCGGCAAGAGGCTCGCCCGGATCCGGCAGGCCTCCGTCGAGGAAGCGAACCGGAGGCTCGCCGAGGTCTCCGGCGACCTGCTGGACATCAGCGCCGTCATCGAGCCGCGCGGCGCACAAAGGATCACCCTGGCAGTCAGGGCCTGCGCCGACGGCACCGAGGAAACACTGCTCTCCTACGACACCGCCGAGCGCCGCTTCTGGATCGATCGCAGCCGCTCCAGCCTCGACCCGGACGTACGCAAGACCGTGCACGGGGGAGCCGTCGAGCTGGACGGCGGGCGACTGCGACTGAGGGTCCTGCTCGACCGCTCAATGCTCGAGGCGTATGTCAACGGGACCAACAGCCTCACCAGCCGCGTCTATCCCACCAGGCAGGACGCCACCGGCCTGCGGCTGACCTCCAAGGGAGGCGCCGCCCGGGTCCTGGAACTGGACGTCTGGCGGATGAACGGCGCCTACGACACCCCCGTCGCCCCGGCCGCATACGATCCGCCGCGCCCGACAGACGTCGACGCCCTTCCCAACCACGACTTCGCCACCGGCGACCTCACCGGATGGACCGTGGTCTCGGGCACGGCCTTCAGCGACGCCAATGTGACCACCCGCACAGACTGGGGCTGGGGCGGACCCTTCTACCAGGCCGAGACCGAGGACGACCCGTCCGGCCACCACCTGTGGGGCTTCAACCCCGACCGGGGCGACGATGCCACGGGCGTGCTGCGTTCCGGCACCGTGGCCCTCGGCGGAGACGGCGTAGTCGATCTGCTCGTGTCCGGCGGCAACGACCTCGACCGGCTCTACGCGGCTGTCGTCCGCGCCGGCGACGGCAAGGTACTCGCCAAGGCGACCGGCCGCGGTGCCGAACAATACCGCCGCGTCTCCATCGACCTGTCCGCCCACATCGGCGAACGGATCTACATCGAAGTCGTCGACCAGGCAACGGGCGGCTGGGGCCACATCAACGTCGACGACGTCAACGTGCCCGTCCGCAGGGAGTAATTACCACCGCAGCCGGACGACGCCCTGCCGCGCTCACCGAACCGATGACCGCGCTTCCCGGCGATGCGCTGGTACACATGTCAGAATCTTTGCCGCACCGGCGAATGCCGAGGCGGCTCAACCTGCCGAAACTCTGTGGTTCACGGGAGTCAGCCCGAGCCGCTCGCGACACTGCCGTCAGCCAACTGTTCGGGCTGTGCCCGCGAGCGGAGCGGGGATGGTTCGGCGAGTGCCGAAGCGTTTCGCGTCTAGCGTCGGCTCCATGAGCACCTTGCCGGACGCCGGACGCCGGACGCCGGACGCCGGACGCCGCAAAGCAGGGCCGGTGCCGACCGCAGCAAGTGTCACCGCCGTGTTGGGGTGTCGGCCGGGTGCTGCTACCGCTGCGCGGCATGAGCCGCTCGGCCGACCACGGGGGCAGGGACGTTGCACGGAGGGGCGTTGCATGACACTGGGGGAGGCTCTCGCCGTATTCGCCGCCGGCGTGAGCGCCGGCGGCATCAATACCGTGGTCGGCTCCGGGACGCTGATCACTTTTCCCGTTCTGCTCGCCACCGGCCTGCCACCTGTCACCGCGACGGTCTCCAACGCACTCGGCATGATCCCCGGCTCCGTCAGCGGGGCCTTCGGCTACCGAAAGGAACTCGGCGGACAGGGCCGGCGCATCCTGAAGCTGAGCGTCGGCGCGCTGCTGGGCGGCTTCACAGGGGCCACGCTCCTGCTCGCGCTGCCCGCGGCGGCGTTCGAGAGGATCGTGCCGGCCGTGCTGAGTCTTGCCCTCGTCCTGGTCGCACTTCAGCCCCTGATCAGCAAGATCGTGCGCGGCCGCCGCGGAGCGACCGGCGACTTGGCCCGCCGCGACGGTGGCCCGCTGCTGTTCACCGGCCTGACACTCGCCAGCGTCTACGGAGGCTACTTTGCCGCCGCGCAGGGAATCATCTACATGTCCCTGATGGGGATGCTCCTGGACGAGACTCTGCAACGCCTCAATGCCGTCAAGAATGTTCTCGTCGCCGTCGTCAACGCAATCGCCGCGGTCTTCTTCCTCTTCGTCGCGGACTTCGACTGGACAGCCGTTGTGATGATCGCGTTCGGTTCCATGCTCGGCGGCCAGATCGGAGCCAAAGTGGGCCGTCGCTTCAGCCCCGCAACCCTGCGGGCCCTCATCGTGACGATCGGCTCCGTCTCCATCGTTCAGTTGCTACGGCGCTGACGTACCACCTACTGTCCCTCGCCCCGAACGGGACATGGACGCGGTCCTCGCCGGACTCTCCACTCCCCTGGCACTCCGGCGTCGTCGAAGGCCATGTCAACCGCGGCAAGCTGCTCAAGCGTCAGATGATCGGCCATGCCGGATTCCAACTGCTCCGCAAGCGGGTTCTCCTCGCTCAGTAGGTGCCTGTGAAGGGTTCGTGTCCGATACTCGTCACCGCCCTGCGCACCGTGGTCGTCGTCGCCTACATTGAGGTCTGACCCGCCCCGATCGCGCACTGGCACTCGCAGCGCGGCGGACGGCATGATGTCGATCCAGAGCCCGAGGGGGTAGCCATGAGATCGCGCCTGCAGTGGATCCACGGCCGCGGGGAACATGTCATCGTCGAACGCAAACAGACGTACACGGCCGAGATCTTCGTCAAATTCCTTGTCCTGGTCGGCCTGCTGTATATGCCGGTTCTCATCTTCCACTGGGGTGAGTGGCTCCCATTCGCCGGAGCCGGCATCTACCTGCTCTGGGAACTCGGCCGCATCAACAGCGCACTCGGCGAGCTGGCCGACCTCTGGAACGATCAGTACCAGCAGCGGCAGGAGTCGGCTCGAAGCGACTCCCTCCAGTGACGCATCCGGTCGGCGACTGCATGACGATTCCGCCGCTGACCCAGTCATTGGCCTCCGGAGGGCTGCCGGCTGTTTCGACGCCTGCGGCATTCAGGAGACGACTGCTGGTGTGATCACACCAGGGCAGTGGGGCAACGCACCGCAGCTCATTCCAGTCGTGGACGGCATCCGCGTCGCCCGCCTGGGCGGCGGGCATTCCTTTCAATAGGCTCACGTCTTTCCTTGGGTATCCCTGGTGATTCGTCATCCGCCGGCGTCATGCCGTGCGTCGGGTGCCCGTGTCGGGTCGCAGGTGAGTACCTGAGTCGAATGGCGCCGCCCGTGGCCTCACCCACCAGACCAAGACCGTCACCGACCGCACCACCGGTGCCATGGCCATCCGCACGGTGATCGACACACTCGAAGCGGGCGCGGTCATCACACCCGCACAGAAGACCAGCCGGGACCGGTCCAAGACCGGACCCACCCGGCACCGCACCACACGTCCGACGCCCAGGCAACGCCGGACACCCTCCCCCACCAGGCCCACGGGTCCGGCGGGCCAGCGTCCGGAGGGACACGCTCACACGGACCGCAGACGGCTGCCCCGCGCAGCCCACCGGCACCAGGGCGTGACGACGATCAGCACACCCACCAACCGGCATCGGCCACGAGGAGCAGCACTGGGCGCAGGGTTCCACCTGCACGCCCACGCCACCCCTCCACGATGGGCAGAACCCGCGCCAGACACTACGTCTTGCACGGGATCGCCTAGCTGATGAGAGACGCTCAAGAACTTCCGGGCCGTGGCCACGAGGTATGACAAGCGGGCCTACGCCTTCCATAGCACCGGCACCGTCACCGTCGCCGCGATCTGGCTCTGGCTTCGCCCATGATCCGCCGAATGGAACCTGGCGGTGAGGCGCACGAAAACCCGTTGATCAACGCCGCCGTTCGGCCTTACCGTGCTGCCGAGACAAGTCGCCCAGGCAAGGACGTGCCGTTGTACACCCTGTGAGACCTCCCGAGAGCTGATGTGTCGCGCGTCGCGCATGTGCTGCGCCGCGCTCCTTTTTGCTGCGGACTTCTCACTGAAACCGGTGTGCTTCTGTGCTCAATAGCTGGGTGGTCATGCCCACCTGCCTGCCGACCGTTCTCCGTCGTTGCCACGCGTGCGCGTCCGCGGGCTTCCGGGCAAACGGTAAATTTCGCGTCAACGCAAACCACAAGGTCCTCGACGCCTGGCTCCTCGCGCTCTGTACCGCTTGCGGGGACACGGCAAAGCTCACGGTCCTGGAGCGGATGAACGTGCGCTCCGTACGACCTGAACTGTTGGACCGGATGCATGACAACGACCCTGGCCTGGCAGCTGAGCTGCTCCAGGATCCGGTCGTGCGGCGCCGCAATCGCATCGCCCTCGACTGGGACAACGCCTGGCGACTCGACACCGACGGATCGGATCACCTGGACCGCGAGGTGAGCGATGTGATCGATGTATCGGTCCGCTTTGCGGCCCGGATCCCTGTCCGGCCGGTGCGCCTGATCGCTGAGGGTTGCGGTCTTTCGCGGGCCGAGATCGAGCGACTGATCACGGAGGGGAAGCTCGTTTCGTCAGTCCGGCTGACCGGCAAGCCCTCCGGCGACTTCACCTTCACGCTCAAGCGCTGAGCCCTCCTCGGGACCACGGGCCTGTCCGGCATGATCCGCCGGACAGGCCCCGAGCCGGGCTTTGGACCGGGCGGGCCGGGCGCCTACCGGTAGTGCGTTGGAGAGTCTGATGCCCGGCCACATCAGTCACGTACGTGGCCTGGGGGCTCATCACACCGATGCTCCGACCGGGCCCAAGCCAAGCCCGGGTAGCGGCCCGCGCGGGCCGCTACCCGGGCTCGGGCTCAGGCGTACGGCTCACCAGCCGGGCCGCTTCTCCAATGGGCAGATGACTCTCGAAGTCGCGTACATCGGCTCGGTACCCCCAGCATCCCTGCCGGGGCCGGAGAGCGGATGGTAGGAGTGTCCCGCCCACCCTCGGCACTCGTGCGGGCCCCGGCCCCGGGTCTAGCCTCGAGGCCATGGACATCGACACGGCGAACCTGCTCGGGCAGTTCCTGCGGGCCCGCCGCGAGCTGCTCCGGCCCGAGGACCTCGGCATGCCGGCCGGGGCCCGGCGGCGCGTGGCGGGACTGCGCCGCGAGGAGGTCGCGCAGCTCGCAGGCGTGAGCACGGACTACTACGTACGGCTGGAGCAGGGTCGCGAACGCCACCCCTCGGCGCAGGTGGTCGACGCCCTGGCCCGAGCACTGGCGTTGGAGGAGGACGCGGCCGCGCACCTGCACCGGCTCGCCCGCCCGTCCCCCGACAGGCGACGCCGGCCTGCTCGGCGGGAGCAGGTCAGCCCCCACCTGCTGCGCATGATGACGGCCTGGCCGCACACCCCCGCCGTGGTCATGGACCACTGCCTGACCGTGCTGGCCGCCAACGCCCTCGGCAAGGCCCTGTTCGACGGCCACGCATACAGCGGTGACCTGGTCCGGCTCGTGTTCCTCGACCCGGACGCGCGCGACTTCTACCCCGACTGGGACCGGGTGGCGGTCAACACCGTCGCCGGGCTGCGTGCCGCCGTCGGCACCGACTACGACGACTCCCGGCTCATCGAGGTGGTCGGGGAGCTGTCGGTCAAGAGCGAGGCCTTCCGCCGGTTGTGGGCCCGCCACGACATCCGCCAGAAGACCCACGAGACCAAACGCTTCCGCCACCCCCTGGTCGGCGAACTGACGCTGCACTACGAGTCGTTGACCGTGAACAGCGCTCCCGGCCAGCAGCTCGTGGTCTACCAGGCCGACCCGGGCAGCCCGTCCGAGGAGGCACTGTCCCTGTTGGGCAGCCTCACCGCCGACGCCGCCGCCGTCGACGCGGACCCGCGCCGCCCGTCGAGGGCCAGGCCCATTCCGCAGGCGCCACAGGCGCCGGCACACCACCAGCCGCCGCCACACCCGCCCGAGTACTGATCCGTTACTGATCTCTGTGATGTCGCGTACGTGCTCTCGTAGCTGCGCCTTCGCGGGCGCGGCGACATGACGCGTCGGGGTCGGCGCCGTTGAAGCGGGCGGCCGGCCGAACGGCGCCCGTCCCTTCAGGGGCGGGCGCCGCTCGGAGATACCGCTGGTGGACGTGGCCTGGCTGTGACCCAACCGGTCCTAACCGGCCATGGACGAGACGTAGGGGGACAGGGCCGGGGCGAGGTGTACCCCTGGGGCCAGGCCCAGGGCGACGAGAGCGTCCGGCAGGCCGCGGCCGACGCGCGCGGCTTCCACGGTGCCCGGGGCGGCCAGTTGGCGGCAGCTGGCGGAGATGATGTTGAAGAGGTGCTGCACCCGGCTCGCTCCGCGGGGCAGCAACTGGCCGTGGAAGTCCTCGTGGTGGGCCAGCACGAGGGCGGCAAGACCCGCGACATGGGCCGAGGCCGTGCCGGTGCCGTCGAGTGCGGTGTATCCGCCCTGCGCCGAGCACGACAGGACTGCCACGCCGGGAGCGACCGCGTCGACCCCCGGTCCGTAGCAGCTGAACGGGGAGGCGAACAGCCCTTCCGGTGTCAGCTGCGGGCCCACATGGGTGGCCTGGGATGTGTCCTGTGGGTACGAGCCGAAGGCTCCGAGCGCGCCCACAGCGAACACGGTCGGGAGCGAGCCGGGGAAGGCGACCGGTCCGCCTGTGTCGCCCGCCGGGGCGACGCAGGCGATGCCCGCGGCGCTGGCATCGGCGAGCTTGCGGGAGACCAGCGCCGACGCGTACGGGGCCGCCACCTCGATGTGGGCGATGTCGACCTCGTGGTCGATGCAGTGGTCCAGAGCGGCGATCAGGTCGCTGAAGCAGCCGCCGGGCTGCACCTGACAGATCTCGAGCTCGGCGTCGACCGCGATGCCGATGACGCCCTTGCCGGTGTCCGCCCCGGCGATGATGCCCGCCGCGTGGGTGCCGGTGCCCGCCTTGTCCTGGGCCCACCCCTCTTCCGTACCACGGACGAGATCGACCCCGGAGCGCGCCCGTTGTTTCAGATCGGGGTGCTCAGAGGCGACACCTGAACCGATGACCGCGATCTTGATGCCGAAGGCGCGGAACGTGGGAGGCAGCCGGTCCAGCCGCATGGCCTGCTGGCCCCAGCCGTACCGCTGCCTCTCGTCCAGCCCCGGGTACACCTTGGCCAGCGGGGTGAGGGTGACCAGATTCTCCTGGGTCGCCGACAGGTCGGGACGGCTGATCCAGCGGTCCGCATAGTCGCCCGCGGGCCGGACGTACAGGGACTGAACAGACTCCGCGGTCTCCGTGACCAGCGTGACGGTGACCGTCCCGTCGGCACGGGTGATGCCCTGGCCCGGCCATGACGACCCGATCAGGTACACCGCCGCGCCGGCGAGCGGTTCGTCGTCCGGGCCGCAGACGCGCAGCGAGATCTCCACGGGCTCATCGAGCGGCGCGACCAGCGCCGGATCGCGCAGCGGCACGATCCCCGCGGTCGGTGTGGCAGCGGGCCCGGTTCCGGACAGCGGCAGGTCCGGCTCGATGTGCACGTGCAGCGACCGCATCGCCGGCACCTGGGCCTCCGCCGCCTCCACGACCGCGATTTCCGGGCAGGAAGTATGCAACCCGCCCGACTGGAGCTTCTCCGACGGCTGGAGCCTGCGGGTCACTTTGACCTCGGGCATGCGCTGCAGCCGGTCGCACACGGCGTCCATGCTGAGTTCGGGTACTCCTGGCGGGAGCAGATGCTGCGGCAGCGGTGTCACCATGTACCGCTCCCGGCGCGGCTGCACAGCGAGCGGCGTCGGCGCGCCCGTCTCGCGTGGCACTGCTCGTCTGCCCTCAGGCGGGGAGCCACCAGCGCCCTCGCCCTCGGATCCGCTCGCGCGGCTGTTTCCGGGCTTTTCCTTGACCATCACGTCCACCTTCACCACGCCTACGTCGTAGCTGTGCGTACTTGTGCTTCTGATCCGGCGACGGGCGGCTCGCGCTTGCACGCTGATGCGGTGCGCCCGGGAACCGCTCCGGGCACACCGCATCGCGCCGCCCTTAGGTCAGCCGATACCGAACGGCTGGCCCATCTGGCCGAAGCCGAAGCCAGGCTGCTGGTACTGCTGGCCGAACGGCTGCTGGCCATACGGCTGCTGGTGCTGCTGGCCGAACCCACTGCCCCACGGCTGCGTGCCCTGCGCGCCCTGCGCGCCCTGCGCGCCCTGCGTGCTCTGCTGGCTCTGCTGGAGCAGCGTCACGATCGCGGTCGGCAGCGCCTGCTGCACGGACTGCTCCACGGCGTGCCGGATGCCCGAGTGCAGCGAGCGGTGCAGCGCGAGAGCCAGGTACGGGTGTGCCTGCTGCGCGATGCCCTGCTGCTGGAGCTGCTGCTGGATCTGCTGGATCTGCTGGAACGTCTGCTGCACTTGCTGCGCGACCTGCTGGGCCGTCTGCTGGCACGCCTGCTGGATGGCCTGCTGAACCAGCTGGGAGATCTGCTGCGGGCCGCCGACCTGCGCGCCGGCCTGCTGCATGGGTTGGGTTCCGGTCATCACCGACATGAATGCTCCGTTCGATGTCCATCATGGGATAGCCGACATGAGAATAATGTCGGCTTCGTCACGAACCGTGACGACTTCGAAGTTAAGTCGGCGCCGTCCCGGCCGCAATCGGAGGATCCGCTCCTGGAGGAGGAATAACTCGACTGGACCCGCCGACCAGCAACCGGTGCCCGGCAGCGCGGAGCATGTAACTGGGCGTCCGACGACCGCGGGATCATCACCTACGCGACGAAGGAGAACATGATCTGCATCGGCACCGCCTGTTGCTTCGCCGCCCGCAAGCTGGTGACTGAGTTCCGGGTCGACTACGGCAACAGCATCGCCACCGGTGAGTTGACGTGGGACACGGTGTGGGCGTCAGCGAGCTCGTCATCCGCCCGGCCACGCAACGCTGAGCCGACAAGGACCAGCGGGCCCGACCGAGTGGACATCATGGTCGGCACCGGCCAGTTCTTCGACCTCACCACCAAGGACCCGGTGCCGTCCCCGGGGCCCACGCATGCCTCGGCATCCTGGTGTTCATGCTGCTGTGGATGACGCCGTTTCCGCTCTCAGGCATCGCCATGGCCCTGGTCCACGTGTTCCGCACCGCCGACATCTACAAAGCGTCGCCACCATTGCTTGCGACGGCGCCGTTCTGGGAACTCGCCCTCTCCGACCTGTTCACGGGCGCCTGCGAGGCCGCGCCCTTCGGGATGAGAAGGACCCTCCTGTTCGGCACGCCGTTGTCCATGTAACGCCGTGCCTCCGGTCCCCACGGCAGGCCGCCACGGAGCGAGATGCGGTGATTCCTCGAGCAGGTCGTCTGTCGGCACGTACAGTGCGGTGGCGGGGGAGTCCAAGCCTGGCGTCACAGCCGAACCTTGGCCTCACTCCGTCGTCTCATGCGCGCAAACTATCCCTCTGAAATCGATCCCCCTGAAATCGATCCCCCCGGAATCGATGACCTATGCCGTCGTGCGCCTGCGGACCAGGTCCTTGCCCTCCTCCGGTAGTGCGTCGGCGACCAGCAGCCGCGGTAGTAGCTCCGGTTCACGTGTCATCGCGCGGAAGACGAGCCCGACGGTCACGTCGTGGTCGGGCCGGTGCACGATCTCGACCGGATCGGCAGCGCGGATGTCCCCCTGCTCGATCACGCGAAGATACGCGCCCGGCCGTGCTGCCTGCGTGAACTGTCTGATCCAACCGTCACGCTCCAGCCAGCCCTGGAACGTCGCGCACGGGATCCGCGCGGACGACACCTCCAGGACGACGTCTGGCCCGATGCGCCAACGCTCACCGATCAGGGCGCCGTTGACGTCGAGGCCGGCGGTCGTGAGATTCTCCCCGAAGACGCCGTTCGCAAGCGGCCTGCCCAACTCGGCCTCCCATCCGTCGAGGTCCTCGCGGGCATAGGCATAGACGGCCTGGTCGGAGCCGCCGTGGTGGTTCACGTCGAAGACCCGGTCGCCGACGAGACCGACCGTGCCGGTGCCCTTGGGGCCGGGGGCGACGACGGTGACTGGGCTGTCGACGGGCCGCTTGTCGATACCTGTCGCGCTGAGACCCTTCCAAGGGTTGGGGCGGGGCCTGCCGACATTGACGGAGAGCAGCTTCATGAGGGCGACGGTACGGTCCGCTGCACCCGGAGGGCGACACATTTCCCTGCCGTTGCCGTTGCCGCTGCGGCAGCGCGCCGTGGCGTGCGTGCCGCTTGAGTGGCATCTGGCGGCGTGGCCGTTCGCCTCCTGCAGTGGACCCTCGCGCTGACCGCCGCGATCCGCTCAACGACCGCACCGGACAGCCGGTCCTGCGCGCACTGACCGTCTACGACCACTCCCCTTGATCACGCAGGGGCTGTCTTCAGGTCTCGGACCGTCAGTCGCCGTCCGGTTGATCCCGATCCGCCGACCATCTCGCCCAGCAGCGGGCCGAGGGTGTCGGCGACGGGCCCCTTGCGGCAGTTGACCGGCTTGCCGCCGTCGAAGTCGCGGCTGTCCGCACCGATGACCGCGTCCGCCTTGACGGACCGCGAGTCGATCACGCAGCCGGTCATGGAAACTCCCTGACCAGCACCTATCGCGCCAGCGGCGGAGTGCGCGTACACCCGGCCCCACGTCGGGAAGCCGGAGGGCATGGGTCGGGTAGCCAGGACACATTGTTACTGGGATGAGGGGGTGCTGTCCGGGACCGCCCAGAACCACGGCCTCGGAGGGCCTGCATGGCGCCGAAGAACGCGTATGAACACGTGGCCGAAGTACCGGCAGATCGCGGACTACCTGAGTGACAGCATCCTGAACGGCACCTACCCCGCAGGCCGCCCTGTCGGAAGTAGCGCTGGCGAAGTGGTTCGGCGTGGTGCGGCCCGCGCCGTCCAGCCGGGCTCAGGAACGGTTTTTCACGATGCGGGCGGCCAGCAGCGACAAGGTCATGGTCAGGGCTGCGGCACACAACCAGAAGGCCCAGCCGAAGTCGCCGTTGACGAGGCGGTCCAGTCCCCAGATGGTGAACAGCCCGCCGGACAGCGCGAGTTGCCCGCTTTCGCGTGTCCACCAGACGCGTGGACCGGCGTGCTCGGCCAGCTCCAGGGCGTAGACCTCCACGGGGCCGAATTCCTCGGCCGGGGTATGCCCGGTGGCGGCGAGGTGGTCCCGGGCCTCGGCGACCAGTTGCCGCACTCGGCGTCGCGGGAGGCGGTGCCTGCCGGACAGCAGGTCACCGAGGTGGCGCAGCCACCGCTCGGCATCCGACGCGTCAGCCCCCACCGGGATCGCGGATTCCGTGCGGTCGGCCTCCTGCGCCCGTGCCGTCGCGGTCTTCCGCCGCGAGTCGGTGGAGGACTCCAACCGCCAGGCCAGGAGAGCGAGCAGGGCCCCGCATGCGGCGAATATCCACGCCGGCAGCCGCCCGATGTGATCGCGCGGCAGTCCGAGGAAGGCAACGGCACCCACCACGACCAGGACCAGGGTGCCGGCCGTGACGGCGGCTGCGGCCTTGGGCCGCCCCTCGGCGTGCAGCGCGAGGACCGGGCCGCTCGCCAGCGTGGCAGCGACGACCAGGATGGACCCGGCAACACTCGCGAGTGTGAGGTTGACCCACCATTCGCCGCGGGCGAGCGCCAGGCCGGCCCCGACCATCAGTAAGACGGCACCGCCGTAGATGCCTTTGGTCAGGTAGTCGGCCGGACGAAGGCCGGCCCAGTCGCGCCCGGCCCGCTCACCGACCGGATCGCGCTCCCGGGCAACCTGTACGGCGTACTCGTCCGGGTCCCCGAAAGCGTCTCGCGGGTGCTCGTCCGTCTCCGTGCAGTACTCGGCGGTCTCCGCGAGCACCTCCACTATCGCGGCCCGGTGCATGTCCGGTTGCAGCGCCAGCCGCAGCTCCAGACGCGCCGCCCACGTCTCATAGGTCTCATGCGCCTCACTGGGCTTCGCGGTCATTCGTTTCCCTCCGTTGATCGGTCAGTTGCCAGCAGTTCGTCCATCAGGACCGAGAACTGGGCCCATTGCGCCCGCTGCTCCCGAAGCCTGTCGTGCCCGGCCGCGCTGAGCGCGTAGACCTTGCGTCCCGGCCCGCCCTCGCCCGGCTCCCACGTGGCGCTCACCACGCCGTCGCGCTCCATCCGCCCCAGCACCGGATACAGGGCGCCTCCCCGTACCCGGCCGAAGCCCTGCTCGGCCAGGCGCTGCGCCAGGGCATAGCCGTGCCTGGGCCCCTCGGCCAGCACCGCGGCGAGAGCGAGTTCGAGAGCTCCCCGCAGCCATCCCGCCTGCCAGTCCGCCGAAGCGTTCACCATCCCACCCTCTAAGCAGCATTGGGGAGTACCACCGAATCCACTCTAGTACGAAACTAGACTAGTGAGGGCCGGAGTCACCAGGACCGTCGATGCCGTCATGGGCCGTGGCCTGCTTTGGGTTTCGTGGCGGCGGTGGAGCGGAGTCGCAGAGTGTCCTGTGCTCCAGCGCGAGTTGGAGGATGAGGAGGCCCGCTCCGTCCTCTACGCGGCCACCCCTCGAGCACACTGGCTAAGCGCGACGCTCAGATTGGCCGACTGTGGGGTTGTGGCCACGCTTCCGGACGAGCGGCCACAACCTGGTGGCTGGCCTTTTTGATCTCCAGTTGGCCAGTGACGCCGTGTGAGAGGTCAACGCCCGCTGGCAAGCTCAGGGAATTCAATCCAATGGCGCCGGTTTCACGAGGCGACTCGCGCGGCGAGGAGCGCGGCGGCCGACACGGCCGGATCGTAGTCCTGCGGCGACGCCGTGGACTGCGCGACATCACGGGAGTTCTCCTGAGCCCCAGTGAGCCTCGACCGCTGTGGCCAGGGGATCCTTCCTCCTCCGAGTGTCTCGGCGCCGGGTGACGTAACTTCGGGATTTTGAAGGGTCTTCATCGTGTCCGACCGATCTGCGGTCCGGGTGAAGACGAGGCGACGCAGGTTGTCGACTCCGGCAGTGGCGGGACAGAAAGGGCGCCCATGGATCAAGGACTCGCGGCCTTTCTCGCCGATACGGCACCCGACGGCCCGGCTACTTGATCAGGGCATTCGCGATAATGATCACCAGGCCGATCAGCATGTCCAGGCCCCCTGCCCGGCACGAGGACGGCCATCCGTGCCCGGCGGTGCGGGCGGCCCAGGCGCCCCAGCCGAACAAGGTGACGGTGTTGAACAGCAGGGCCGCGTCCACCGCCGTGGCCTCTGCCCACCACCCCGCTACCGCGCCAAGTAGCATCCCCACCGTGGGCAGCACGGCGGCGACCAGGGGCCACTCGGCGAGCACCAACCGCAGTCTGCTCGTGGTGGCTGCCCTGCCGGCGGACGCACGCTGGGCGATGACGTGCGCGTACCCATGGGCGGCGCCCGACGCCAGCGCGGTGAGCAGGACCCACAGCGCGTCCGGACCGGGCTCGGCCTTCTCGCCGGTCGCGTCCAGCGCGGCTACCAGGGCGCTGGCCAGCACCAGTCCGTAGATGCCGCTGAACAGGGACTGCTCCGGCGGCCGGTGCCGCGAGATCCACCTTGGCGCGACGCTCTCGGGGCGGACATGGTCGGCTCGGTCGGGCATCGCATCGCCTCGGTGCGGGAAGAAGGCTGGGTCCGCATATGCTCACCCGCGTGACGTCGGGGAACACGACGCCACGCGCTGCTCGCATGATTGTTTGGCCCCAAGAGGGGGTCGGACGCCGGAGTCGGGTGCCGGCCGGTCAACGGGCGGAACGGCACCCCAGTGGATCAGCAGCGGCTGCTCGGATGGGCCTCCTGGCGCCGGGTATGCCGGTATTCGTACTCCCGGCGGGTCGGCGGGGTGTGCGGGTGGTTACGGCGGTGCCGTGCACAGTAGCGGTCGTACTCCGTCTCGCCGGGGCGCTTCTCCAGACCAGCCTCGACACTGACCCAGCGTGTTCGCACGAAGGGTCGAGCGCATCCCGTACGAGCTGTGTGTGCTGGTCGCGCTGCGGGATGCGGTGTGCCGCCGGGAGATCTACGTCGAGGGCGCGGCGCGTTTGGCGGAATCCGGAGGACGACCTGCCCGGTGATTTTGACGCCACCCGCACCGTGCACTACGCGGCGATCCGCCAGCCGCTGAACCCGCGCGCGTTCATCGCCGATCTGAAGAAGCGGATGACGGCGGGCCCGGACGGGCTCACTGCCGCGCTCGCGGACGGCAGCGCGGGCGGGGTGAAGGTCACCACACGTCGAGGCGAGCCGTGGATCACAGTGCCGAAGCTGGAGCCGCTGGCTGAGCCGACCTGTCTGCAGGCGTTGAAGGACGAGGTCGTGCGGCGCTGGGGTGTCCTGGAGCTGCTGGATGTGCTGAAGAACGCCGACTTCATGACCGGCTTCACCGACGAGTTCTCCTCGGTGGCCGCCTACGAGCGCATCGACCGGGACGTTCTCCAGCGCCGGCTCCTGCTCGCGCTGTTCGCACTGGGCACGAACATGGGGATCCGCGCGATCGTGGCGACCGGCGAGCACGGCGAGAGCGAGGCGGTACTGCGGCATGTGCGCCGGCACTTCATCACCGTCGACAACCTCCGGGCAGCCGTGACCAGGCTGGTCGACGGGACCTTCGCCGCCCGCGATACCGAGTGGTGGGGCCGCGGTACGGCGTGCGCGTCGGACTCGAAGAAGTTCGGCTGCTGGTCCAGCAACTTCATGACCGAGTACCACGCCCGCTACGGCGGCAACGGTGTGATGATCTACTGGCACGTGGAGCGGAAGAACGTCTGCATCTACTCCCAGCTGAAGTCGTGTTCGTCGTCCGAGGTCGCGGCGATGATCGAGGGACTGCTTCGGCTCACCGCCTGCGCCCTTCTCGGCGAGCCGGGCTGCGCGGCGGATCAGCGTACGGCCCTCGGGGCCCCCGCTTGAAGAACATCGGCAGCATCCGCCTGTACCGCCCGGACGACACATCGCCGGGCTGGCCGGCACTCGGCGCCTCGCTGACGCGGCCGATCCGCTGGGAGCTGATCGAGCAGCAGTACGACCAAATGGTGAAGTACGCGACCGCGCTCCGCCTCGGGACGGCGGAGGCCGAGCAAGTGCTGCGGCGTTTCACCCGCGGAGGCCCCAAGCACCACACCTGTCAGGCACTTGAGGAACTCGACCGCGCCGTGCGCACGACCTTCGCCTGCGACTACCTCGCCCACCCCGGCCTGCGCCGCGAGATCCACGGCGGGCTCCAGGTCGTGGAGAACTGGAACAGCGTGAACACGGGTGCTCCACTACGGCAAGGTCGGCGCCCTGACCGGCCCGGACAAGGAGCACGCCGAGACGTCGATGCTCGCCCTGCACCTGTTCTTCACCGCCACCGCCGAACTGTCCGGCTGCGGCCACGGCACGGTTGCCGCGCAGGCCGTCCGGTTGACCCGCACCGCGCTGGGCGAGCTGAACGACCGCCAACACACCGGCGGGCGCACGTTCGACACCGTCGCGATCCGCCGCCCCGCCGGCATCGAGGTGTGGTTCGATGAACAAGTCGCCACGGCCGCGAATGCCTGAGCCGCCAAAACTACCGGGGGGTTACTTGTTCCCTGGTGTCTGGGCTAGGACTTCGGGGCCGACGTGGTCGGCCATGCCGCCTTCTACGTCCGATCCGGCAGTTTGACCGCTTCTGCTTCCTGCTCGTCGGAGTAGATCACCAGCGTCTGTTCCGGATCCTCCGCCAGGTGGAACGCGGTGTACGCGAAATCCGCCACCTCGCGTCCCGGGCACCGCAGCCGTTTGCGTCCACCGTGCCGCGACTGCACGTCATACCGCGGCCACCAGGAACGCACCTCCTGGCTGCCCGTCTTCAGCTCGTCGACCAGCTCGTCATAACGGGCGTCTCCGGGGTGGCGGGCGGCCAGCGTCCGTAGCCGGGCGAGGAGGCCGCGCGCCTCGTGCTCCCAGTCGATCAGCACGTCCCGGGCGGCGGGTTCGAGGAACACCCAGCGGGCGAAATTCGGCCCCCGGCCCCCAACCGCGATGAGGTTCGGGAACAGCTCTTCGGCCGCCCGGTTATGACTGAGCACGTCGTACGTGCCGTTGATGATGTACGCCGGACTCGGCTGGAGCAGCAGCGGGATGGCCGCCACCTCGGCAGCGAGCGGCTCGGGCTGCACGGCCTTCGCCACAGGGGCGTGACCGGCCAACTGGAACAGGTGCCCGCGCTCGTGCCGATCGAGCCGCAACGTCGCGGCCAGGGCGTCGAGTACCTGGTCCGAGACGCGGATGTCCCTGCCCTGCTCGAGATACGTGTACCAGGTGGCGCTGATACCGGCGAGCAGAGCGAGTTCCTCCCGGCGCAGCCCCGGCGTCCGACGGCGGCCGGTACGCGGCAGGCCCACGTCGTCCGGGGTGAGCCGCTCTCGGCGGCTGCGCAGAAAGGCACTCAATTCACGGCGTTGGTCTTCTTGCGTCGGCATGGTGGGGTTCCTGGTTCCAGAATAAACGCGCTCTGGATACCAGGCTAAACCCGTCGCAGACTGCTGTGTGACCGGCTTGCGCGAGATCGCCCACCAGCCGGTGACGAGAGAGAACACAGAAAAGAGCGAAGACATGATCTCGGGAACTGACGGCAAGGTCGTGGCCATTACCGGTGCCAGCAGCGGCATCGGCGAGGCGACCGCACTGCTGCTCGCCGAGCGGGGCGCGCGTCTTGTCCTGGGCGCGCGCCGGTCCGAGCGCCTCGCGGACCTGGTGGCCCGGATCGAGAAAATGGGCGGCGAGGCCGTGCACATCCGCACCGACGTGACCCGACGGAACGACCTGCACGCTCTGGTCGCTCTGGCCCGCGAGCGATTCGGCCGGCTCGACGTGCTGGTCAGCAATGCCGGATCCGGGACCATCTCGCTCCTCGACGATCTGCGCGTCGAGGAGTGGGATCAGATGGTCGATGTCAACATCAAGGGCGTGCTGCACGGAATCGGCGCCGCGCTGCCGGTCTTCCGGGCCCAGGGGTCCGGCCACTTCATCACCACCGCCTCCACGGCAGCATTCCGCATCGTGCCCACCATGGCGGTCTACGCCGGTACGAAGTTCGCCGTTCGCGCCATCTGTGAAGGACTGCGCCAGGAAGCGGGGGACTCCCTGCGGGTGACTACCGTCTCGCCCGGCCCAGTCGACACCGACTTCGCCGAGGCGTCCTCGAATCCTCAGGTCCGGGCGCAGATCACGGAGGCTCGGGACCAGATCGCGATCCCGCCCGATGCGATCGCCCAGGCCATCGCGTTCGCGATCGAGCAGCCCGGCATCGTGGACGTGAGTGAGATCGTTGTCCGGCCCACCGCTCAGAACTGACCCTCAGCCGGTAGCTGCACCTTTGTCTGTGCCGCCTGCGTGCTGGGCCGGCCCTCAGCCGGTCCCATTTGGCCCACGCCATTGTGAATGTCCGGCGTGGGGCGCTCGACGATCACATGTAGAGGGCGGCTGCCGTCCGGGAGGGCGCGATGCCTGCACCGCGACCGATTGCTTGCCGGGGCAGGGAGTCCGTGCCCTGTGTGGCACGTCCGGAATCACGCGCGCGAGGCTGGTTGGCCTTTCGCGACCTCTTCGATCAGTGCACGGATCCGCAACGGCATCTCCTCGCAGAGCGAGATAGCCGTACTGGTCCGGACCACACCCGGCGCGGCAAGGATCTGGCTGGTGACCCGGTGCAGGTCGGCTGTATCGCGGGCGACCACCTTCACCAGCAGGTCGGCTTCTCCGGTGGTCGAGTGCATCTCGATCACCTCCGGGATGGCGCGGAGCGTCTCGGTCGCGCGCGGCGTACTGGTCTGGCTCAGTGCGATGGATACGAAGGCGACCAGTCCACGGCCGAGAAGAGCCGGGTCGACACGGCGGGTGAACTCTCGGAGCGCGCCCGACTGCTGCATGCGCTGCAAGCGGGAGCTCAAGGTGTTGCGTGCGATTCCCAGCCGTCCGGCGAGCGCCAGGATGGTGGCGTCCGGCTGGTCGTCGATGGCGAGGAGGATCTGGGCATCAAGACTGTCCACCTGAGCATCCTGCCACTTATATGGCTGGTAGGACGTCATTCTGCTCAGTGATTGAGTCACCTGTTGCGCATCTGGGGCGATCCTCTGCAGTGTTGCGGCATGCCAGAGCCCAGTTCAGCACCTTACGTTCGGCAGGCCCCCGCACTGCGCGCCGCACTCTCCGCCGTACCGGTGTACGCGCCCGGCCGTCGCGCTTCGTCGGTGCTCACCGCAGCGCTCGCGTCCAACGAAAGCCACTTCACGCCTCTGCCGTCCGTGCGGCAGGTCCTGCAGAACGCCGCACAGACCGTGAACCGCTACCCGGACACGACGAGCACCCGCCTGCGCGAGGAGATCGGCGCACTCCTGCAGACGGATCCCGACCACATCGCCGTCAGCCCGGGAAGTGTCGGAGCACTGCAGCAGCTCATGACGTCGTTCTGCAATGAGGGAGACGAGGTCGTCTTCGCCTGGCGCTCGTTCGAGGCCTACCCGATCCTGGTCCAGCTCGCAGGCGCCCGTGCCGTGCCCGTTCCCCTCGGCGCGGACGAAGGGCATGATCTGGATGCCATGGCGGAGGCCATCACCGATCGAACACGGATGGTGATCCTTTGCGTGCCCAACAACCCGACTGGTGTGGGCATGACTCAAGCAGACTTCCAGGGCTTCCTCGACCGAGTTCCGCCGACCGTGCTCGTGGTGGTCGATGAGGCATACGCCGAGTACGTTGACTCGCCACAGCACATCGATGCGCTACGGCTGCTCGACGAACGCCCCAACGTGTGTGTCCTGCGCACCTTCTCCAAGGCATACGGACTCGCCGGTCTCCGGGTCGGCTACGCGGTAGCGCCTGCCTACGTGGCGGACGGGCTGAGGCGAGCTGCACTTCCTTTCGGCGTCAGTGCGCCGGCCCAGGAGGCGGCGATCGCCTCGCTGGCCGCGGCTGACGAGTTGCGCGCACGAGTAGCCGCGGTGATCGGGGAACGGAACCGAGTGATCGAAGCTGCGCGGGAACAGGGGTGGTCTGTGCCGAACAGCCAGGCGAACTTCTTCTGGCTGCGCGCGGCCGAACGTCAGCTGACCGGCCTGCTTACCGCATTCGACGCCTCAGGGATTCTGGTACGTCCCTTTGCGGATGAGGGGATCCGCATCACCCTCGCCGACCGGGACACCAACGACCGCGTCCTGCGAGCACTCGCCGACGCGCGGTGCGGAGCAGCGCTGTGAGCGCGGAAGCCATCGGAACGTCACCCGCCGGCATCGTCGTACGACACACTCCTGGCGAGAACGTCCTCGCAGTCGCCATCGGCGCGCTCGTCACCTCGTTCGGGCTGTTCCTGATCAACACCGCCGACGCCGTCACCGGGGGGACCGCCGGCCTTGTCCTGCTGCTCGCACAGATCTTGCCCTGGCCGTTCGCCGCGATCTTCACCATCGTGAACCTGCCTTTCATCGTGCTGGCCTGGACACGAAAGGGGTGGCGCTTCGTGGCGAGTTCCATGCTGGCGGTGTCGCTGCTCTCAGCGTTCTCCCTGCTTCATCCCATGTACATCGAAGCGGCACATGTCAATCCGCTGTACGCCGTGCTCCTGGGCAATCTCGCCGCAGGCATCGGCCTCCTCATCGTGTTCCGCCACCAGTCCAGTCTCGGTGGGTTCAACGTCGTCGCGCTCATATGCCAGGACCGTCTGGGATGGCGAGCCGGATACGTGCTCCTGTCACTCGACGTCACAGTCATCGCACTGTCCTCCCTGACCGCACCACTTCGCAGCGTTGTCCTGTCCGCGGCAGGCGTCGTGGTCCTCAACCTCGTCCTGTTGATGAACCATCGACCCGGCCGCTATCCCGCAGCGCTCTGACAAGCAGGCCAGTGCGGCCGTCACAAAAGTCAGGAGCCGCACCGACTCGGTGGCCTGTTGGGGTTGAGCTCGTCAACTGCAGGGGCCTGTGACTCGGCCCCGCGGACCCACTCCATCCAGCCGCGATCGGCGATGTTGTGGGACGTGTTCAGGTCGGCGTGCTCAAGGAAGCCGCAGGACCTGCAGGTGAAGACGGCCTGGGAGGGCCGGTTGCGTTGTCGATGTGGTGGCACCCGGAGCATTCCCGGCTGGTGTTCGCCGGCTTCACGTACGCCAGTGGAATTTTGGTGTGTTGGGTTTTGTAGGCGACGAAGCCGCCGAGCTGATGAAAGGACCAGGAGTGCAGCGTGACACGTTGGGGCTTGCGTATCGAGAACCAGCAACGTCCCGAGTGAGTTGGCCGACTCAGTCGGCAGAAGTAACATCCCCCGGGGCGCCACATCGAGATGCGATTCCTCCCGATGGCTGAAGCCACGGGATTCCTCGCAAGAATCGGTTGAGGAAGCGTCCCGGTCTTCCAGCCGCCGCCCCAACGTGCCTGCGCCTTGGTCCCGGACCAGACGATCCGGGACCAGATCGGCGCCACAGCGCAATGTCTTCAGGGAATTTCCTAGTCGGCGAGCCGGGCGGTCAGCGGGCTTTTCGCCCCGCTCACCGCGAAGTAGATCGCCCCGGCGACCAGGACTCCGATGAACCAGGAGTACGGGCCGAGCGTCGCCCCGTAACCCGAGGGCCCGTACACCGGCAGGATGCTGGAGAAGACGGCGCCGATGCCCCCCGCCACGAAGGCGCGTACGTTCCAGCCGCCCTGGAAGCGGAACTCTCCGTCCTCCTTGTAGAGCCCGGGGACGTTCAGCTGGGCCTTCCTCAGCAGGTAATAGTCGACGACGATCACGCCGAAGATCGGGCCCATCGTCGAGCCGATGGCGTTGACGAAGCTCGGGGCGTTGTCCCACGGGTGGAGGGGGTAGAGGAGCAGCGCGATGACGGCGGCGATGAGGCCGCCGCGCCGGAATGTGATGTGCTTCGGGGCGACGTTGGCGAAGTCGAAGGCCGGGCTGACGAAGTTCGCGACGACGTTGATGCCCAGGGTCGCCACCGCGAAGGTGAGGGCAGCGAGCAGGACCAGGAACGCGCTGTCGAACTTGGCGGAGATGGCGGCCGGTTCGAGAATGACCTCGCCGTAGACCTTGCTGGCGGAGGCCGTGGTAAGGGCGGCGACCAGCGAGAACAGGATCAGGTTGACCGGCAGGCCCCAGATGTTGCCCTTGCGCAGCGCCCGCTCGTCGGGCGTGAACCGGGCGAAGTCGCCGAAGTTGAGGAACAGGGCGGCGAAGTACGTCACCCAGGTGGCCGCGATCGCCGCGATCGCGGCAAACGAGCCCGGGCTCACGTCCAGGCCGGTGGCGCTCTTGGCCAGAGCGGCGAGGTCGGCGGCGGGCATGTCGACGGAGAAGGAAAGCGTGCCGGCCTTGACCGACAGTGAGACGGCCAGGATCAGCATCATCAGCCAGACGGCCGGTCCTGCGAAGTCCTGGAAGCGGCGGACGGTCTCCATGCCCTTACTGATGATCAGCAACTGAGCGGCCCAGACGAGGAGGTAGCAGATCACCTCCAGGCCGCTGTGGTCGAAGAGCCGGCTCGTCTCGTGCAGGTCCTTCGGGCCGTCGTAACGGACGAGGAAGGCGACGATGGCGCCTGCGGCCGCGCTGGTCTGGGCGCCGTACCAGAAGGTGGCGACGATCGCCCGTACGAGAGCCGGGACGTTGGCGCCGAAGGTTCCGAAGGAGGCGCGGGCGAGGACGGGGTAGGGCACTCCGGTCTTCACACCCGCTTTGCCGATGAGGGTCATCAGCCAGTAGATGATCAGCGAGCCGACACCGATGCCGATGAGGAACTTGAAGGTGTTCCCCGCGACGAGGAACAGGCTGGCCGCCAGGAAGTAGCCGTACAGGCTGTGTACGTCGGAGGTCCAGACGTTGAAGATGCTGAAGGCGCCCCATTTGCGCTCGGTGGCGGGGGCCAAGTCATCGTTGTAGAGCCGGGGTGAGTACTCCTCGGGGACCGGCACCGCCGTCGTCCCTGTGTTCTCCGTGTCCGTCATCGCGTTCTCTTCCTGCGTGGGCCGCCCCAACAGCGCTCGATCGCGTACAGAGAACGGCCAGGGCGTTGCTCCGTGATGCCGCGCAGGTAACAGGCCGGTCAACGGAAATTCACTTCCGCTGGTCGGATATTGGGCTCGCGGTTGCCTATGCGCGTATTGAGCCGAAGTGGCGGGGCTGCGCCCCGAGTTGCGGCCCGTCCTGATGCAATGTCGCCTGCGGATCCGGTGCGGCGCATGGAGCTCGTCGCACTGGCTCAAGGAGTCGACATGGGCTTGCTGGTCAAACGGCGGGGACCTTCCCACTCGGCGCTACATCGGTTTGCTCTTGCACCCGACCACCCACACAGGCACAGCGACCTTGCCACCTGCTTCGGGCAAGGGACAGCCAGCAACAATGAGTACAAGTTGGGCAGTTGGTGGACAATGGTTTGATCCTTTCTGCGCCGAGTGTCATGACACGCTGCCATGGTGTTCCACCAGATATTCGACAACCTCCGGCCTCCCGTGCGCTCCACGCACATGGAATGGGAAGCGGCAGCGCGCTGCTCATCCACGGTTTTAGCGATATCGCCAGGGCACACGCCTACTTGCCGCCGCGCTGGACCGACCTGCCCTGTGCGGGCTACCCACGGCTGCTGCAACCCGGACCTCGGTCATGAGATCCATGCCCGCGTGCCGCCGGCCGTGGACAGATCAGCCCGTCGTCCTGACCCTGCCCTCCAGACGGGACGAGACAGCCTCGCCCGGCCGGCACCGACACAGTTGGGATCTCCATCGTGACCACATTCACTTCGCACTACGCCACACCCGAAGGGGGAGCCACCGCACCCGTCCTGGCTGCGAGGGACCGGAGCGAGGACGCCGCGGTCCTCACCTCGCTGCGCAGCGCGGACGCCGAACGAGCGATCCTGATCAGGGGTGGCACGATCCTTTCCCAGGACCCAGCGGTGGGGGACTTCGCCTCCGGTGACGTGCTCATCCGCGGAGGAAAGATCGCTGAGATCGGCCCGGACCTGGCCGCCCAGGCGGGTGATGCGATCGTGATCGACGCTTCCGACGCGATCGTGATCCCGGGGTTCGTCGACGCGCATGTGCATGCCTGGGAAGGCCAGTTGCGCTCGACCGCACCGGTGCTGGACTTCCCCGAGTACCTCGGGTTCACCCATTTCGGCTACGGCCCGCACTACCGGCCGCACGACAACTACGTCGGCACCCTGGCCACGGCTCTGGTCGCACTGAACGCCGGCATCACCACGTTCATCGACAACTCTCACAACTCCCGTACTCCTGACCATTCCAACGCCGCCGTCGAGGCACTGCTGGACGCGGGGATCCGCGGCGTCCACGCTTCCGGAGTCCCGATCGGTGCCGAGGTGCCGAGCTGGCCCGCCGATGTCGAACGCCTGCGTGCGGAGTACTTCGCCTCCGAGGACCAACTGGTCACGCTGCGGCTGATGGACGTCTTCCCTTCGGCGGAAGTGTGGGAGTTCGCAAAGAACCACGGCCTGTGGGTCTCGCACGAGATGGGCTCGCACATCGAGAACGTCGCGGACACACTGTCCGACCTGAGCGCCAAGGGTCTGATGACCGACAAGCACACCTACAACCATGGCTTCGACCTGCCGGACAAGGCATGGGACCTGATCGCCGGCTCCGGCGGCACCGTCAACGTATGCCCGCGATCGGACGCGGCCTTCGGACTGGGCTCGGGGTTCCCGCCCATCGACAAGGTCCGCGAACTCGGCCTGCGTCCGGGCCTGAGCGGTGACAACGAGATCAGTTACGGCTTGAACCCGTTCTCGGAGATGCAGACGCTGCTCAACGGACACCGCGGGCGCACTTTCGAGCGGATCGCGGCCGGTGAGGAAGGGGTGCCCGAGCACCTCTCCCCGGCGGATGTGTTCGAGTTCGCCACCATGGGCGGCGCCGTCAACGCCGGTCTCGACGCCAAGACCGGCTCGCTGACTCCGGGCAAGGATGCCGACGTCGTGCTGATCCGTACCACCGACGTCAACACCGCACCGCTGTCGAATGCGTTGGCCACCGTCACCGCGTTCGCCCATCCCGGAAATGTCGACACCGTTTTCGTGGCCGGGCAGGTCCGCAAGTTCCGCGGCGAACTCGTCGGCCGGGATCTGGGCAGAATTCGCGGTCTGATCGAGGCGTCTCGCGACTACCTGTTCGCTGCAAGCGGCCGCCGGCCGGACGTCCTGGCCCGCCAAGGCAGCACCCAGGTCGGATAGCGACCGTCGGGCACCAGGCGCGGGTACCGTCCGCCTCCGACGGTACCCGCTGCGGCGCGGACCGCGCCGCGGCAGTGTGCTTGCTTGCTGGCTGTGGAGCTCCGGGACAGCGGGTTCCTGACGGATCCTGACTCGTCGGGTAGCGACGTAACCGCCGTGGACGTCCACGGCGGCCGGAAGCACTGATGGGCAAGGGCTGGGAACGCCGCAGGCGTCGGCTTGTGAACCGGATGTCTCAGGCGGGGCCGATCGGCGGCGTGCTCGCCGTTCTGCTCAGCCTGGGAGGGCGAAGAACTCCGGCGGCGAGGACGTGTTCGGGGAGACGGCGCTCGCCGCCGACGGTATGGTGTCGGCCGAGTTCGACTGCAGCGACATGTTCGGCGGCTGACAGCGGGGCAAGGCGGTCCTGCGGGCCTCGCCACGCGACGAGGAGATTCGGATCATGGACGCGCTGTTGCGGGCGTTCGCCGCCGAGCCGCGCCTCGAACTCCGGTGGGCGACGCCGCAGGAGTACCGCAACGAGGACGGGTCGATCGTCGTCAGCGCGGGGGCCGTTGGATTCTCGGCAGTTCCGCGGATCCGTGAGGTGCGCGACCACTACGCAAGGGACTGACTGAGTGATACGACGTGAGCAAATGCGGTTGTTGCCGGCCGTAGTGGCGGCAGCGCTGATGCTGTCCGTTTCGGCGTGCGGTGCCGAAAAGTGCGAGGAGGCGTTCCCCGAGGCGGCGATGTCGGTCCCCGGCGTGGTCTCCGCGGAATGGGACTGCAGCGAACAGTTCGGCGGCGGCTGGCAGCGCGCTGACGTGGTGATCAAGGCGACCACAGAGGACGAGGCCATCGCGGTGATGGACGCGGTACTGCAGGCCGTGGCCGCATCGCCCGAAATCGAGGACCGTTGGTCGACCCCGCAGGAGTACGTGAGCGAGGACGGGTCAATCATCGTCAGCGCGAACGACGTGGGGTTCAACGGCTCGCCAAGTGTCGGCGAGGCGCGCGAGCATTACGGCATCGCGCCCGACTGACGGTGCGGGGTCCGGCACAGGACCCGTGCCATCCTCGTGCCGACGACGGAAGGCATTCAGCCCTGCCGCCTCCAAAGGCCGCTCGGCGGCTCGCCGATCTGCGGCGCTCGGCCCGCAGCATGCCCCGCATCGGCCAGGCAGTTCCCCGCCCAAAGCGAATGTGGGCACCATATCCAGCAGCACGTTTCCGGGGTCGTGCACCGCCCGAGTCTTGCGCCACGGCGTCGGCGCCGGAGACATCGCACTGTCCAGACCGGTCTTGCGGACCGTCTCCATCACCAGCGCCGCCCCGGCCTGCGAAACCACCCGGCCGCCGCCCTCGACATGGACCGGCGGGTACGACCCACTGCGCTGCTGCATCCGGGGAGCACTTGCTTCTCGGCGACGAACAGGACCTCCGGCAAGCCCCCATCGCCCCAGTTCAGAGGCGACTCCTCGCGCGTTTGGCCAAGCCTCGGACACCTACCCTCGGGAAAGCGCGCGGCTAGAGTCGCCGACCCACGCCGACCCGGCACTGGAGCAGTTGTTGGACAGGGAATGACCTGGCTCTGATCGGTGCGGCCGCGTGAGGCTGGATCGTATCTGTTTCGCCTTTCAGGAGAACGTCCATGACTCATGTCCTGGTCCTCGGCGCCGGTCCCACCGGGCTCACGACCGCGATGCTGCTCGCCGCCGACGGCCACCGCGTCACCGTGGTGGAGCGGAACCCCGACGAGCCGCACGGCGACGCCGCCGGACTGTGGGAGGGGTGGGAGCGGCGCGGGGTGAAGCAGTTCCGCATGTTGCACATGGTCATGCCCCGCTGGCGGATGGAGATGGAGCATGAACTTCCCGAGGTGGTCGCCGAACTGGAGGCCCTCGGCGGCACCCGGATCAACCTGATCCAGTTCGCGGACTTGCCGGCGGAGGCTGCCGGGGCCCGCCCGGGGGATGAGCGCTTCGACAGCGTGGCGGCCCGCCGCCCGGTGTTGGAGGCAGCGGTCGCGCGCGTCGCGTCCCGGACGGAGGGTGTCACCGTCTTGCGGGGCGTGCATGTCACCGCGCTGGTCACCGCCTCGGCGACGCAGAGCGCGATCCCGCGGGTGGGCGGGGTGGTGACCGCCAACGGTCAGGTCCTCCACGCGGATCTGGTGGTCGACGCGAGCGGGCGGAACTCCGCCGTCCCACAGATGCTGGACGCCATTGGAGCCCCCGCGCCCGTCGTGGAGAGCGAGCCGAACGGATTCGTCTACTACTCCCGCTACTTCCGGGTGCCCCAGAACAAGCGGCCGTCGTACCGGGGCTGGGTGCTGGAACATCACGAAGGGCTGACGGTCGGCAAGTGCGCCTGCGACAACGACATCTGGGCCGTGGGGCTCTATGTCTCCTCCAGGGACCGGCAGTTGCGGGCCCTGCACGACACCGACACCTGGCAGCGGGCGGTCGCGCTCTTCCCAGATGTGGCCGAGTGGGCGGCCGGTGAGCCGGTGGGCGGTGTGCGGGCGATGGCGGGCACCCAAGGCGAGTACCGCCGCCATGTCGTCGAGGTCCGGCCGGTGGTCACCGGCTTCGTCGCGATCGGGGATGCCTGGGCGACCAGCAACCCGGCGCGCGGAACGGGCCTCAGCACGGGAGTGCTGCACGCCCAGGCACTGCGCGACACACTGCGCGAGGTGGGCTCCGCCGACGCCGAGAAGTTGGTGCTCCAGTTCGACGAGGTCACCGAGGCCCGCCTGACACCCATCTACCGGAGCATCACGAGCTGGAGCCGCCACCGGCTGGCGGAGATCGACGGGGACATCACCGGCGAACCGTACGGGACAGCGGACCCGAGCTGGGTGATCGGCAAGGCCCTTGACGCGGCCAAGCTCCGCGATCCGGACGCGCTCCGCGCGTTGGCCGACCTGGCGATGCTCCAACTCCCGGCCCAAGAGGTACTGGCCGCGCCGGGCCTGACCGAAAAGATCATGACCCTCGGCGCCAATCAGCCGCGCTACCACGCTCCCGGCCCCTCACGCCTCGAACTCCTGGCCGCCATCGGCGTGTCGCGCGACTGAGCCGGATGCCTACCCGGCCTTAGGCACGGCCTCGCCCCTGCCCCGGTGGGGTCGATGCGTCCTCTCACCCCTCTCGCACCCCATCCAGATCACCATGGCACGGGACGTCGTCCTCGTGCCGGCCGCCGCTCAGCGGCTCGTCGACGCGCTTCCCACTGGCAGGCAGCGAGGCGCACAGGCCATGGCGAGCGCCGTCCGCGAGAACCTCGCCGCGTCTCCGGAGACACCGCAGCACGTCGCCGACCGCGGCGAGCGCCGCCGGTCGTGGCAGGCCTGCCCAGGCCGGGGAACGCGGGCAGTGACACAGCCCCGATCACATCGCCGCCGCCCGGCACGCCTTCGCGCAGCTGGCCAAGCCCTATCGGGTGGGCGCCGGACACTGATCCCTGCTGCCGGCGGCGGCGCCCATGAGTTCGTCAACTGGCCGGCCCAGCTCAGGAGATGGCTGTCCTATTGGGGTCGTGGAACATCGGCCGAGTGTGCTGGTCCGGCTGGTCGGCGTGGGGGAGGGCCGCAGGTTGCGGCTGATCAGCCGGACGGTGAAAGATCCGGTCGAGCTGCGCGGGGTGACCATTGTGCTGATGTCCGCTCAGGGCCTGGGTTTTCCCACTCGCCCGCTGTCGCCCGCTCCAGTGGCACGCGCACCATCGAGAACGTCGTCCTCCGCCGCAGCCGGAAGCCCAAGGACTCGTACAGCCGTATGGCCTTCGCGTTGTCGGCCACCGCGTGGAGGAAGGGCCTGTCACCGCGGTCCCGGATCCCGGCCGCGACAGCGAGGATGAGCTGGGCCCCGAGGCCCTGGCCGCGGTGGGCGACGTCCGTGCAGACCAAGCTGATCTCCGTCCAGCCGGGTGGCCGCATCCGCTCACCGGCCATCGCGACCAGCCTGCCGCCCCGGCGGATGCCGAGATACGTACCGAGTTCGACGGTACGAGGACGGATGGGTCCGGGCTGGGTTCGTTCGACGAGGGCCAGCATCTCGGGAACGTCAGCGGCCCCCAAGCGCACCGCCTCGGAGTCCGGTATCGGGCCCACCGTGTCGTCGGCCGCGTCGTCCGCGTCGGCCGTGTCGTCCGCCAGGACCATCTGTATGCCCTCGAGGCGCCAGTTGACCTCCCAGTCATCAGGCGCCGTCACCGTGGTCGCCGGGAGCCACACCGTGGCACCGGGGCCGGCGAGCATGGCGAGGTCGGCCCAGTCGGCCGCCCCCGGAGCGTCCGGCATCGCGACGAACGGCGACACGTCCTCCGGATAGCGCAGCACCCGCCCACGCCGCTCGGCGAAGCGGTCCTGATGAGGGCCGGTCAACGAGGCGCGGGCAGGGTTGTCGAGAGGGTGTTCCAGGGGACGTGACATGCGGAACTCTTTCCGGTCTGCGTATGCACCTAGGTGCAGTCGTTAACAGGCTCTGGCCGTCTGTTCTCGGGCTCGGGCTCTGCGCCAACAAGGACGGTAAGGCCTCGAATGGTCCGTCGATCTGTCACTGATGTGCCAACCTCTGTTCACCCTGCTCACGAGATTCCTTCGGGGGATGAGCATCTGCTCACCGAAGTGCCCGTCCACTGACGGTGCACGGTCGGATTTCAGCCTGACCCGTGCCATTCGTTGGCTGTGGTGGCAGCGCGTCTCTGCGCCAGCTCTTCGTACGGCCCTGTCCCGTTGCTTGACCGGGTGGGATGATCTCCTGGTTGATCACGCGGGAGGAGCGCTTGTGGAGATCGGGTCACCGTCCTGCAAGGGGCACCGGTAACCGGTCGAGATCATCTCCCACTCATGTATAGCTGTACCACCGCTTCCCGGCGAAGTTCCGTGAGGTGGAGGAGCCGATCATCGAGCGTGGTGTGATCGTCTCCTACGAGACGGTCCGCCGCTGGTGTGTGACGTTCGGGCAGATCTACGCGAACGTACTGCGCCGTCGGCAGCCCGGGACCGGCGACAAGTGGCACCTGGACGAGGTCTTCATCAAGATCAACGGCGAGCGGAACTACCTGTGCGGGCCGTCGACCAGGACGGCAACACCCTGGACATCCTCGTGCAGAGCCGCCGGGACAAGGCCGCGGCCAGGCGCTTCTTCCACCAACTCATCAAGACGGCGGCGTGGTGCCGCCAGTGATCGTCCGGACAAGCTGCGCTCCTACGGCACCGCTCACCGCGAGGCCATGCCCTGCGTCGAACACCGCGACCACAAGGGTCCGAACAACCGGGCCGAGAACAGCCACCAGCCCACCAGACAGGGCGAACGCGTGATGGAAGGCTTCCGCGGTACCGGCGGCGCCCAGCGGTTCCTGTCCGCGTTCAGCGGCGTCTCACCCGATTTCCGATACCGCGCCCCCACCTGATGCCGGCTCCCGACTACCGAGCACAGATGACCGTCCGCTTCGCGATCTGGGACCAGCTCGCCAGCGTCGCCGGCCTGCCCACCACGCCCTGACAACCCTGGCCCAGCACATCCCGACACACAGTCAAACACCCTGCCCGGCTAACAACGTGACAGCGCCCTTCACTGCTTCTCGAGTGGGGTGTAGCTCCTCTGGAAGGACGGGCTGAGCTGGGACATTGGCGAATCGCCTGTATAGCGGTGCGGTTGCCCCCTCGTTGGAGCGCCGCAGATAGGCGTGTCGGCCATACTGTTGGTAACTTCCTGGCCGAACACCCCCACTCCAGGAGACTCAGTGAGACGCGCTGTCATACCCGTCCTGATCATGTCCTGCGCCGCCCTGCTCGCCGGGTGCGGCAGCGGAGAGGTTGACGCGAAGGGTGACATGCCGCATACCGCCGCCTCCGAAGCCGGGTCCACCCCCGCGCCACCCCCATCGGCGGAGCCCTTCCCCGGCACCGGCGACCTGGTCAAGAAGAGCGTGGGTAGCGCCGCGAAGCACGCTGACCGCTCTGGATTCTCACTGGACTTCATGACTTACGCCCACGGCGACGGGCTGGCTGAGGCGGGTTATGAGATCAACCTCTACACCCACAACGAGGACCACAAGGTGTCCTCCGTGACGGACTTGTCCTCGATCGCACGGCACAACAACAGTCTGGTCTGCCGGGCAAAGAAGATCGGACCGAAGTCTTACGCGATCTACTTCGACGACACCTACGACCTGTGCCTGCGCAAGGGGATACCGAAGTCAACGCCCACTCCTACTGACTCGCCCGAACCCACGCCCACCTATACGCCGCCGAAGTCCACGCCCACCTACGCGCCACCCAAGCCTGCTGGGTGCACACCGAAGTCTCCGGCCGGTAACTGCTATCAGGCTGGGCAGTACTGCCCGAAGGCGCTGGCGGGAACCTCGGGTACGAACTCGTCGGGCACAGTGATCTACTGCCGGTTGGACTCGACGGACAACCGTTGGCACTGGCGGTACTGACCTCGCCCTCGCCCACGGGGCCCACATGCGGAAGGTTGCGTGCCGGGGGGTGTGCCCCCTCGTTGGAGCGCCGCAGGCAAGTGTGTCGGCCATACCCAAGATCGGCCGAGCGGTCGTCGCCGATGAGTGGCGGGCGACCGGAGCCACTGGAAGGATCACACTCCAAATGTGAACTCGCAGCTCGCGCACCGGGTCGTCGACGAGGATCTGATCCTCGGCGCGTACGGCGGTTCGGTCCTGGCGATGTGGCGGGCTCTCGCCCCCTACATCGCCGACCAGCGGGAGATTGACGGGTGCCGGGACCGCAATTTACTTCGAGGATCTCGCAAGACGCGCACACACCCGGACCGGCACCGAAATCCACGCACGCATCGGCCTGCGGCCGTTCCCGGATGGTGTCCCTCGTCGTGGTGTATGCGATCAACTGGCGGGCTTGTTCGGTGTGTTGGGTAGTGCGGGGGCGCTTTCGGGGAGTTCACGGTAGAGCTCGTCCATGCTGCCTTCGGGGAGGTAGCGGC